>CALJXB010000141.1 GCA_937974415.1 uncultured Kiloniellales bacterium | reverse complement strand
CCGACCGACGGAACCCCTTCGGTAGAAGCATGTGGTTGACGACCGAGAAGCCGGAAACGCCGTGGGCCTCGACCCTGTCGGTGAAGGGCGTCCGCCGGATGCGGCGGGACATGTTGAGGCCGGATTGGGTCACCGGGCGTTCCCGAGGCTCTTCATGGGCGCGGTTCAGCTCGACCACCAGACGGAATAACCGTGCGGCGCCAGGATCAGGGGAATGTGATAGCGCGCCTCCGGATCCGGCATGGCGAAGCGAATGACCACCTCCCGGACGATCTGTGCGCCGTCCTCCGCGGGCGCCCGCGCGGCAAAATAGTCACCCGCCCGGAACACCATCTCGTATTGGGCGTCGCTGTCCACGGCCTCCGCCGCAAGCGTTTCCGAGAGGCGGCCGCCGTCGTCCGTCGCCGTTTCGAAGACGAGCTCTCGGGCGTCAGAAGGGCCGATTTTGAAAAGCGCAACGGCGATCCCGGCGGCATGGCTGCCATCGACGGAGTTGAGCGCGTGGGAAGATATGGTGGCCATGGTGCGCCCTATTCGATGGAGGCCTTGTCGCGTTTGTTGGTCGTGGCGAGCACGATCGGACTTATGACGCCGCGGGCCTTGACGTTGAGGCAGGCGGGCTTGCCGCTGGCAATCGCCCGCCGCAGCGCCGGGACCAGCTGGTCCGCCGCCTCGACGAGCTCGCCATACCCGCCCAGGCCTTCGAACAGGCCGTGGAAGGGAATATCGCGAAAGTCGGTGGCGAAGTGCTGGCCGGACTCGAAGAGGCGTTCCTGCTGCTGGGAGATGCAATCGAGGCCGCCGTTGTTGTCGACCAGGACGACGATCGGGATGTTCTCTTGGAAGGCGGCTTCGATGCTAAGCCCGCCGGACAGAAAGGCGCCGTCGCCGCTGATCAGCACCACGGTGCTCTCCGGGTGGGTGTTCTTGGCGCTGAGGGCGAAGGAGACGCCGACGCCGAGCATGCTATAGGAACCCGGGTGCATCATGCCGGCCAGTTTCTTGCCCTTCCAGCCGGACACGTTGACGGCGATCTCCGACCAGAAGTGGGTGTTGCCGCCGTCGAAGACCAGCCAGTCGTTCTCGCCGAGGCATTCCTGTACCGCGAGCGCCAGCTGCAGCGGGTGAATCGTTCGGCCGGTCTTGCGGTCCGGCTCCGTTTCCTTGGCCAGATCGGATAGGGTCTCTTCCACCCACAGGCGGCGCTTCTCCCGGTTCAATGCGATCCAGGTTTCGTCCAGATGCCAGCGGCCTTCGTGCTCGAGTCCGCAGAGGGCGTCGAGGAACGCACTGGGGTCGCTCAGCAGCAGCCGGTCGGCCGCGCGGTTGTTTTCCAGCTCTTCATGCGAGCCGTTGGCGCAAATCAGCTGTGTCGACGCGGGGAACAGCGGCGGATTGCCGAAGTTCATCTGATTGTCCAGGCGGCCGCCGAGCATGATCGCCACGTCGGACTCCGCGATGGCGAACTTGGACGGCGGATACTGGTGGATGTCGGCCAAGCCCATGTAGACGTCCGAGTCCTCGCCGAGCAGCTTCTGGTGATAAGGCACGTTGAAGACCGGGACATTCAACAGACGCCCGGCCTCTTCGAGCTTGGCCTCGGCGCCAGCCCACCAGACCCCGTGACCGCCAATGAGGATCGGCCGCTTGGCTTCGGCAATTGCGTCGAGGATCGGCTCGAGGGCCGCCGGGTCCGGCCAGGCCCGCAGGCTTGGCACGTCCTGGCGATTGAAAGGCCGCTCTTCGCGGCCGGCGTCTTCCTCGAAGGAGGAGAACATGATGTCGACCGGCACGCTCAGATGCACGGGGCCCGGGTAGCCGCTTGTCGCGATCTTGTAGGCGCGGTCGACGAATTCGCCGATCCGCGTGCCGTCGGTGATCTGCGCGCTGTACTTGGTCAGGGGTGCGGCGATCGCGACGTCGTCGATCTCCTTGAAGCCGCCGGATCCCTGACGCTTCAAGGTACTCGACCCAGTCACGAAGATGACCGGCGAGCGCTCGCCCCAGGCCTCCATCATGGCCGGCACGGCGTTGGCGAATCCTTCCGGGCCGACCAGGCAGACCGTCGGCTTGCGGGTCAGCCGGGCGTGGCCGTCCGCCAGGTGGCCGGCGATCTGCTCGTGCGGGCAGTTGATCACCGGGGTCTGGCACTCCATGAAGCCCTCGAGCGCCGGATTACAGAAGCCGCCGGCCAGGGTGAAGACGCGCTCCACGCCTTTCTCGTGAAAGGCCCGGGCCAGCAAGTAGCCGCCGCGCAGGCGTTTGGTTTCGGTCATGCAGCTTCAACCCTTCGCGGTGTGAGCCAACTCGACGAGCCTCTCGGGGACGTCCCGGTCGTCGCCATGGGGTTCGGGCGTTGAGGCCAGCGCGTTGCCGTCGACCTGCTCGACCGAGGTCAGTCCGATCTGGGCGAGGGTCGTGCTGATGTCTTCCTCCAGGATATCGAACAGGGTCGTCATCCCTTTTGCGCCTGCCGCGCCGATCGCGTAAAGAAACGGACGGCCCAGCATGCTGAAGTCGGCGCCCATGGCCAAGGCCTTGACCACATCCTCACCGCTCCGGATGCCGCTGTCGAATAGAAGCGGGAAGTCCGGGCCGACAGTTCTGCGAATCTGCGGCAAGGCCTGGATCGCCGCTGGTGCACTCCCGAGCTGCCGGCCCCCGTGGTTCGACACCCAAATGGCGTCAACGCCCGCCGCTTTGACGCGCAGGGCGTCTGCCGGCGACATGACCCCCTTGACGATCAGCGCGCCTTTCCAGCGGTTTCGCAGCCATGCGAGAAACCCCCAATCGGCGTTGGCCCGGCTGGCGTTGCGGTCGAACCCGACGGCGTTTTCGGCGGTTTCGTAATTCATCGGCTTCGGCGCGCCGCTCAACAGGGTCCGGAGCGACCACCGGGGATGGACGGCGAAATCGGCGAACTGCCTCGGGCCCATCCGAAACGGCACTTGGAAACCGTTCTTCAAGTCGCGCAATCGCCGGCCGACTAGGGGCACGTCGACGGTAAAGACGAGCACCTCGTAGCCAGCAGCTTCGGCCCGATCGATCAGCTCTTTTGCGAGCGCCATGCATTGGCCGACGTAGATCTGAAACCACGCGTGTCCGCCCGATCGCGCCCGGATGTCCTCCAGCGTCGTCGAAGCCAGGCAGGACAAGCAGTGTGGGACGTTTCGGCGCACGGCTTCCTCGGTCAACAGCCTGTCCGCGCCCGGCGCCACGAGGTTGCACATGCCCATGGGCGCGATCCCGAAGGGCAGACCATAGTCCTGTCCGAGAAGCGACTTGACGAGGCTCCGGGCCTCGACGTTCTCGAGTACCCGCGGCTGGAGCCGGATGGATTGAAGCGCCGAACGATTCAGCGCCGCGGCGGTCTCGTCGCCGGCCGCGCCGTCGACGTAGTCGAAGACCAGCCTGGGCAATCGCCGCCGGGCCAGCCGTCTGGCGTCGTCAGTGCAGAAGAACGGCATGGGCGACATCGGTGAGTTCAGCTCCTGTCGGCAAAGGGTCGCGCTCAAGGGGCTACCGGCTTTATGTCACCTTGCCCATGGTCTGCGTCCGGTCCGATTTTAATGAGATCGAGATGCATATCACAAATCGTGAATTTTCATTGATTCATACGAAAAATCTATGTATTGACGGAAATGGCGACAGTCGATCGCTCAGGTTTGCTCCGATGTTCGGTGCATCACCGAAATTCGCGATGAGAGACCTGCCGTTATCGGGCCTATCCTTGAAGGCTATTCTCGGTCCTGCCATCAAGGTAGGACGCCAGATGGTCGCACAGATCGCGGGCGTCGTCGCCGGCGCCGTCGATGAGCGCGGACTTGCGGCGGCGCAGGAACTGCAAGCCCATCAAATAGAGGCCCGGCCACTCCACCACGCCGCCGTCGTGGCGAACCTGCCCCTTGCGGTCGAGGCAGGGAACTTCCAGCCACGAGTAATCGGGACGGTAGCCGGTTGCCCAGACGATTGTCTTGATTCCGGCGGCCGCGAGATCCAGGACCAGGGGCGGTGAGTCCTCCACCCCGGTCGGCGGCAGGCGGTGGGGCGGCTCGGCCTCGCTGTCGAGGCCGTTCTCTGTCGCCCACTCGTCGATGGTGTTCAAGAGCCGGTTCATCTTGAGGTCGGACAGGGCACAGACGTTGCGCAGGGAGCCGGAGAACTGAGCCTTGCCGTCGTTCATTCCCGCCAGGCGGCCGACCAGCTTCACGCCCATGGCGGTGAGCGCATTGAGGTCGAGGGTCATGCGCGTGTCCGAGCCGGTCAGCTGCAGCGAGGGGACCCGTCTGGCGCGCTTGATGTCATCGACCTCGTCGTAGCG
>CALJXB010000140.1 GCA_937974415.1 uncultured Kiloniellales bacterium | reverse complement strand
ATGGATCGGAATCTTGCCCTCGAGGCCGTACGGGTCACCGAAGCGGCGGCCTTGGCGGCATCGCGGCTCATGGGCCGTGGCGACGAAAAGGCCGCCGATCAGGCCGCGGTCAACGCCATGCGCCAGACGCTGGGCGCCATTGCCATCGACGGCACGGTGCGTATCGGCGAAGGCGAGCGCGACGAAGCGCCGATGCTCTATATCGGCGAAGAGGTCGGCTCGGGCGGGCCGCCGATCGACATCGCCCTCGATCCCCTGGAGGGCACCACGCTCACCGCGAAAGGCGGCCCCAACGCGCTTGCCGTGCTGGCCATGGCCCAGGACGGCGGGTTCCTCAACGCCCCCGATACCTATATGGACAAGATCGCCGTGGGCGGCGGCCTGCCGGACGAGGTAGTCGACCTGGACGAGGAGCCCAAGGGCAACTTGCGCAACCTCGCCAAGGCGAAGGGTGTCGAGGTCTCGGACCTGGTGGTCTGCATCCTGGACCGGCCGCGCCACTCCGAGCTCATTGCCAAAGTGCGCGAGGCCGACGCGCGCATCGTCTTGATCGGCGACGGCGACGTCTCGGGTGCCATGGCCACCAGCCGCGCCGACAGCGGCGTGGACATCTATTGGGGCATCGGCGGCGCGCCCGAGGGCGTGCTGGCGGCGGCGGCGCTGCGCTGCATCGTCGGGCAGTTCCAGGGCCGCCTGGTATTCAGCAACGACGACGAGCGGGCCCGGGCGACACGTTGCGGGATCACCGATTTCGACCGCAAATACAACCTTCACGAATTGGCGGGCGGCGACGTCATGTTTGCCGCGACGGGCGTGACCGACGGGAGTATGCTGAAGGGCGTGCGCCGCTTGGCCAGCGGCGCCACCACCCAGTCCATGGTCATGCGCTCGGTCACGGGGACCGTGCGGATCATCGACGCGACCCACAACTTCACCCGCAAGGCCTGGTGCGCCGATTTGTAGACTCGCGAAACCCTAGCCCCTATGCCGCCGCCATCCGCCAGCCCCGCCGTCTCGACGGCCTCCCGGCCCACGAGAGAGGTGGTCCTCAAGGTCGAGTGCTCGCGCCTCGGCCGGCGCTGGGAGAGCCGCTGCAACGATCAGCGCCTGGCCTGGGCGCTGGCCCAGCGCCTCGCCCTGCCCGAGACCGTCGGCCGGGTGCTGGCCGGGCGCGGCTTGGATCTGGAGGAGGTCGAAGATTTCTTCCAGCCGACCTTGCGCAAGCTGCTGCCCGACCCCTTTCGCTTCAAGGACATGGGCCGCGCAGTCGACCGCTTGCGGGCCGCGATCGAGGGCGGCGAGGCGATCGCCGTGTTCGGCGACTACGACGTCGACGGCGCAACCTCCTCGGCGCTGCTGAAGCGCTTCCTGGCCGCCGCCGGGGTCCCCTTGCGAGTCTACATCCCCGACCGCCTGAAAGAAGGCTATGGCCCGAATGCGCCGGCGCTGCTGCGCCTCAAGAGCGAGGGCATCTCGCTGGTCATCACGGTCGACTGCGGGACCACCGCCCACGAGGCGCTGGCGACTGCGGCGGAGGCGGGCCTCGAGGTCGTCGTGCTGGACCATCACACGGCGGAGCCGCGCCTGCCGCCGGTCCACGCCATGGTCAATCCCAACCGGCTCGACGAGGACGGCGCTTACGGGCAGCTCGCCGCGGTCGGTGTGACCTTCGTCTTCCTGGTCGGCCTGAACCGGGCCCTACGCGAGGCGGGCTGGTACGCGCGCAACGGCCGCGAGGAGCCGGACCTGCGGCGCTGGCTCGACCTGGTGGCCTTAGGCACGGTCTGCGACGTGGTGCCCCTGACCGGGCTCAACCGGGCCTTCGTCGCCCAGGGGCTCAAGGTCATGGCCGGCCGGCGCAACGCCGGCCTGGCGGCCCTCGCTGACGTGGCGCGGCTCGATCAGACGCCCGGCACCTATCACGCTGGCTTCCTGCTCGGGCCCCGGGTTAACGCCGGCGGGCGGGTCGGCCGCTCGGACCTGGGCGCACGCCTCTTGGCCTGCGACGAGGCCGGCGAGGCCGCCGAGCTGGCCGTCGAGCTCGACGGCTACAACAGCGAGCGGCGCGAGATCGAGCGCGCCGTGCTCGACCAGGCGCTTGCCCAGGTCGAAAGCAAGCAAGCCCTGAGCGACGGCCTGGTGTTGGCGGCCGGCGAGGGCTGGCACCCCGGCGTCATCGGCATCGTCGCCAGCCGGCTCAAGGAACGGACCAACCTGCCAGCCTTGGTGGTCGCCCTGGAGGACGAGGTCGGCAAGGGCTCGGGCCGCTCGGTGCCGGGGGTCGACCTGGGCGCCGCCGTCATCGCCGCCCGCCAATCGGGCCTACTGATCGACGGCGG
This sequence comes from uncultured Kiloniellales bacterium, assembly GCA_937974415.1. Lineage (GTDB taxonomy): Bacteria > Pseudomonadota > Alphaproteobacteria > Kiloniellales > JAKSDN01 > CALJXB01. The sequence continues at coordinate 1,656 of CALJXB010000140.1, read as the reverse complement.
GGGCCATCCCATGGCGGCGGGCCTCACGGTTGCCAAGGACCGGCTCGCCGAGCTGCGCGCATTTCTGAGCGAGCGCCTGGCGCGGCGCATGGCCGAGATCGACTACCGCCCTGCCCTGGGGATCGATGCGGTTTTGCAGCCGGGCGCCGCCCGGGCGGATTTGGTCCAGCGCCTGGAGGAGGTCGGGCCGTTCGGCGTCGGCAACCCGGAGCCGCGCTTCGTCCTGCCCGGGGTCCAGGTCCTGGGACCCAAGGTGGTTGGCGAGAGCCACGTGCGTGCGACCCTGCTCGGCGCCGACGGCGCGCGGCTCAAGGCGATCGCCTTCCGCGCGCTGGACGGCGCGCACGACAATGCTTTGGGCGAGGCCCTCTTGCGCAGCGGCGGCTTGCCGCGGCACCTGGCCGGCAAGCTGCGCCTGGACGCCTGGGCGGGCGGCGACGCGGTCCAGTTCATTATCGAAGACGCGGCGCCGGTAGGGGGCTAAACTCCGCCCATGTCGGCGAGTTTTCACAGTGCTATCGTACGGGCCGCGGCTGCGGCTATTTTTTTCGCCCTGTTGCTGGCGGGTGAGGCGGGTCTCGCGCCGGACAGCCACGCGCAGGGCCGCCGGCCGGTCGACCTGGAGCTGATCCTGGCGGTCGACTCCTCGTCATCGGTTTCGCCCGACGAGTTCAGTCTGCAAATGCAGGGCCTGGCCAACGCCTTCCGGGACCCGGCCGTCCACGCCGCGATCCAGGCGGCCGGCGACCTGGGCATCGCCGTGGCCATGGTGCAGTGGTCCGACAACCGCAAGCAGACCCTGGCGATCAACTGGCAGATGCTGCGCGACCCGGCCTCGGCCCTGGCCTTTGCCGGCGAGATCGATGCGACGCCGCGCTATCTCATCGGCGGCGGCACGGCGATCGGCGGCGCCGTCAACTTCTCGGCCCACCATCTGCGAATCAATCCTTTCGAGGGTCGGCGCAAGGTGATCGACGTCTCCGGCGACGGCCGCACCAACCAGGGCTCCAACCCGGCGCGCGCCCGCGACGACGCGGTGGCCCAAGGCATCACCATCAATGGCCTGGCGATCCTCAACGAGGACGCCCTGGTCGACCGTCACTATCTCGCCAACGTGATCGGCGGCACCGGCTCCTTCGTCATGCAGGCCGACGACTACGCGGACTTCGCCCGGGCCATCGTGGAAAAGCTGATCAAGGAGATCGCCGGCGTGCCGATTGCGGCCTTGCCGCCCGGGGGACCCGCTCGTGGTCCGGGCGCGCAACAGGCGGCCCAAGCCTATTGAACGGCGGCCCGGTCCGGGTGGACGGCCGCCGCCGCGCGAGCGCTTAGGGGCTTGTTTTTGCCAGCGCGAGCCGCTATTTGGCTCACCGGCGACCCCATCGTCTAGCCAGGTCCAGGACACCACCCTTTCAAGGTGGCGACGCGGGTTCAAATCCCGCTGGGGTCACCAGCCCTACCATAAGCACTTGATGTGCTTATAACTTCCTGATTTCTATCGGTTTTCCGTTTCCGCTGGTGCCATTTACTGGTACACATAAGGGGATGGATACCATGAGAAGACTTCCGGGAATGTTCAAGCGTCCCGGAGCCGATGGCTCGCAAAATTGGTACTACCGTAAGCGGGTTCCTCAAGATCTCCTTGGGGAGTTCGAC
>CALJXB010000139.1 GCA_937974415.1 uncultured Kiloniellales bacterium | reverse complement strand
TCGATACCACGGTGCAGTCGCCGGGCGAGCTGGAGTTCCGCTACCGGCGGCTCTGCATGCTGTCCCGCGGCTACGAGCTGGCCCCTCTCGAAGACGGCGAGCACGACGGGCCGGAGGACGTCGAGGGCGGGTGAGCCCCGCTCCTCAGAGCCCTTCGAGGCAGTCCCGGATTCGCGCCATGGCCTCTTCGATCTTGGCCCGGCTGTTGGCGTAGGAGACCCGCAGGTAACCCTCGCCATGTGCCCCGAAGCTGGTGCCGGCGATGGTGGCGACGCCGGCCCGCTCCAAGAGTGCCTGCTCCAGCTCCTTGGCGGAGCGGCCGGTGGCCGCGATGTTGGGAAAGGCGTAGAAGGCGCCGCCGGGCATGACACAGCTCAGGCCGGGGATCCCGTTGAGCCCCTCGACCGCCAGGCGCCGCCGGGCATCGAAGGCGGACACCATGTCGTCGACGGGTCCTTGCGGGCCGGTGAGGGCGGCGATGCCGGCGTACTGGGCCGCCGCGTTCACGCAGGAGTAGGAGTTCACCGCCATGCGGATGGCGGCGTCGACCAGGCCGGGCGGCCAGACGCCGTAGCCGAGCCGCCAGCCGGTCATGGCGTAGGTCTTGCTCCAGCCGTCGAGCAGGACGACCCGGTCCTTGAGGTGAGGGTAGGCGAGCAGGCTGGCGTGGCGCTGGCCGTCGTAGATCAGGCGCCCGTAGATCTCGTCCGACAGCACCGCGACCTGGGGGTGGTCTTCGAGGCCGGCCGCGAGCTTGTCGACCTCCGCCTTGGGCGTGACGCCGCCGGTCGGGTTGGCCGGGCTGTTGAGGACGATCAGGCGGCAACGCGGCGTGATGCGCTCCAGCAGGGCCTCGGCCGAGAAGGCGAAGCCGTCTTGCTCGAGGAGTGGCAGTGGGACCCCTGTGGCGCCGCTATAGTCGATCAGGGACGCGTAGACCGGAAAGCCGGGATCGGGGTAGACGATCTCGACGCCGGGCCGGCCGAACATGAGGATCGCCATCTGCATGGTGACCTTGCCGCCGGGCACGATCACCACCTGGCTCGGATCGACCGCCACGCCCAGGCGCTCGTTCAGGTCCGCGCCGACCGCTTCGCGCAGCCGGGGTATGCCGGCGGGCGGCGTGTAGCCGTGATGGCCGTCCTCGAGCGCCCGGACCGCCGCCTCGACGATGTGGGGGGCGGTCTTGAAGTCCGGCTGGCCGATGCCGAGGTTGATGATATCGCGGCCCTCCGCGGCCAGGGCGGCAGCCCGGTCGAGTACCTCGAAGGCCCCCTCGTGGCGCAGCCCGGAGATATTCGGAGCGATGTCCGGCGCGATAACGGGCAAGGTGCAGAGATCCCCGGGACATTGCGGTCGTTACGGTCGCGAGCGCCGAGCCTACGCGCCGGGGGTGAGGGCGGCAAGTCGTGCCCCCTGGCAAGGCTCCGCGCTTGACCGCGTTTCCGGCGCGCGTATAAAGAGGGCCCGCGCCGGGGGGAGGGCGGACGAGGAAGCCCGATCGCCAATGGCCGGGGCATATCGTCGATGGTGGCTGTAGCTCAGTTGGTTAGAGCGCCTGGTTGTGGTCCAGGAGGTCGTGGGTTCAAATCCCATCAGCCACCCCAGTCCTGCCGGCCGCCGCCGCCGAGGCGGCCCCCGCATACGAGACCTTTCAAGACATGCCGGTCGACGTGACCAAGGCGGGCGCGACGTCAAAGGGCCCGGCCCGCAGTCCCCTGACGACCCGGCCGCGCAAGCTGGCCTATGCCTCCTGTCTGGCCGTATCATATGCGTTTCTTTCATACATTTCAGCGAATTACACTGGTTTTCTAATATTCTTTCTCGCTTGTCTCGGCGTGTCGTTGTTGCCTCTGGTCGGGCTCTTGCCGAGCCTCTGGCGCACCTTCGTGATGCTGGCGGTCGCGCTCCTGGTCATGAGCCTGACGCCCGCCGGGCTGCTGCAGGGCGATTACCGGACTCTGCCGGCCAACATGGATCTCACGATCGAAGTTTCGAGCGAGAATCTTCCGGGCGTCGAGGGCCCGCAACGCATCACCACCGACACCGAGGGCTTTCGAACCGGCAACCGGGCGATCGACTACGGCGACGAAACGCCCTATCGCATCTTCGCGATTGGCGCGTCGACCACGGAACAGACTTACATCGACGACACCCAGACCTGGACGCGGCTCCTGGAGGGCCGCCTGAACGAGGCCGGCTCGGGCCCAGTGGAGGTGATCAACACGGGTGTTGCCGGCCTCCGCCTGGTCCACCACTTGGCGACCCACGAGCGCATCGAGGACATGGGGCCCGACCTGGTCGTGTTCCTGCCCGGGGTCAACGACTGGAACCATCAGGTCGTGGCCCATTTCGACCGGGACGAGCGCTTCCGGAGCTCCATAAGCGAGCGGCTCAGGGGCCAGTTCCAGCGATCCATCGCCTTCACCTTCTATCAGATCTACATCGCCCTGCCCCAGAGGTCCAAGCTGGTGGTCCGCGACGCCCACTTCACGGCCATGGACGACCGCAAGAGCCGGCCCCACGTGGTTCAGTTCTCGCCGCAATCCGTAAGCCAAGACTTCGCCGAGGGTTTGGCCAGCCTGGCGGAGCGCTGCCGAGCCGGCGCCTACCGTTGCATGCTTATGACCCAACCGACGGCCTATTACATCGGCGCTCCGGCAACGGAGACCCGCTACTTTCGGCTGACGCCGCCCGGCCGGCGCTACACCCTGGACCTCGACTCCCTGGTCCGGGTGTCCGGCCTCTACAACGACTTCGTCAGGGACCTGGTCGCGGATGAGGGGTTGCTGCTGTGCGATCTAGATGGGGTGGTTCCCAAAGGCACCGAGGCGTTCTACGACGATGTGCACTTCAATACCAATGGCGCCCGCATCGTCGCCCAGGTGCTGAGCGACTGCATCGCGGATCAGGTGCCGGATTTGTGAGGAGTGCGGATCGGCCGGCCGTGCTCGCCATTGCGCGACTGATTCGGCCAGCACCAGCTCGGATGCGGCGAGGCGGTAGCTCTCCTCGTCCTTGCGGACAACGGTGCCTCTGATGCGGGCCTGCACTTCGCCCAGGATGCCCACCCGGTCTATGGCTTTCTCGAGTTCCTGCTGAGTCGCCGGCTGAAGCCCGTCGACGTCCACCACCATGCTGTCCGACCCGTTGTTCGATTGAAGCCTGTAGCGCCAGAGCAACCACACCACCGACCCCGTGACCACCACCTCCTGGCCGAGATGCCGTCCCGGCGCGAGCAGCAGATCGTCCGGCGAGACGGTATCGGCTATGGCGTCGGTCAGCAGCGCTGCCTGGTTCGGCGCGAGGGCCGCAACCTGCTCGAAACTGCCGCTTGCCGGATCCGATGAATTTGTCTCGGCACTCGACGATGCCGCGATCTCCGGCACGGCCGCTCGCTCCGCCGCCTCTTCGCTCGGTGCGGACGTCTCGGCCTCGACGGGTTTGGTCGACGGCGATCCGGTCGCGGACTCTGCCTGGCGCCCTGCGGCGAGCTCTTCGCTGAGCTCGGCGATGCGAAGCTCGGCGGACCTCAAGTCCTTGCGCAGTGTGGCCAGCTGCGCCGAGGAGGCGGTGACTTTCAGCGCCAGCTCTTCGCGCAGAGCTTCGGTTTGCTCCTGGGCCCTCTCAAGAGATGCCTGCAGCCCGGAGGCGTCCGCGCTTGCCGCGCTCCTATCGCGGCCCAAGTCGACGATCTGCTGGCGTGCCGAGGCCAGGTCCCGCTGGAGCTCCGCGACCCGTGCCGAGGAGACGGTTACCGCGAGCGACTGGTCATGCAGCTCGCTGCCCGTTTGGTCCTTGGCCTGCCGGAGTGCGGTGCGCAAGCGTGCCGCGTCGGCCTGGGCTTCGGCCGCTTTTGTGTCGGCGTCGGCGGCGGCGTCGCGGGTCGCCTCCAGCTCTTCCCGGAGGGCCGTGATCTTTCGCTCAGCCTCGACAGCGGTAACGCGGGCGGCCTGCAGCTCGTCGTCGTGCCCCGCGATCTTCCGTTCTGCGGCTGCCAAGTCGGCCCGCAGGCTGGGCCCCTGCGCGGCCGCCCCGGCTGCATCCTCGAGTTCGTCGATGCGAAGCTGGGCGGCGCTCAGCTCCTTGCGAAGTCCGGCCACCCGCGTCGACGAGGAGGTCACTTCCTGATCCAGCTCTTCACGTAGGGCTTCAGTTTCTGCCTGGGCGCTTTGAAGCGACGCGCGAAGGCCGGTCGCATCCGCGGCTGCCGCGTCCTTGTCACCGCCCAACTCGATGATCTCCCGGCGGGCCGACGCCAGGTCCCTCTGAAGTGCGGCGATTCGCGCCGACGAGGCAGTCGTCGCCAGCGACAACACTCGCAATTCGGCGTCGGTTTGGCCCTTGGCCTGCAGCATGGCCGTGCGCAAGCGCGCGGTTTCAGCCCGGGCGGTACTGGTCGCGCGCCTCGCGGCCTCCAGCTGGGTATCGAGCGCCGCAATCTTTTGCTCGGCGCCCGCCAGAGCCGCGCGCAAGTTGGATGCCTCCTCGGCCGCCGCCAGTGCCAGCTTGCGTTGTTGCTCCTCGGCATCGGCTCCGGTTGACGGCACCTGGAGTACGGATTCGAGCGTTTGCCGGGCGATCGCCAGCTCGTCGCGCAGGCGCGCGGCCTCCGAGCTCGATGCCTCGACGGCGGCGGTGAGGCGGGCGATCTGTCGTTGAGCTGCCGCGAGGTCCTGTGGGTCGGCCGGAGCAACGGTGGCCGCCAGGTCCCGTGTTGCGCCGTCGGTCGAACCGGCACCGGTGTTCCATTCCGTCGTCTC
>CALJXB010000138.1 GCA_937974415.1 uncultured Kiloniellales bacterium | reverse complement strand
GGCGGCCAGGTCCCGGTCGCTCGCCTGGCGCCGTATTTTCTGCTCCAGGGCCGCCCGCTCGGCCTCCAGGTCGACCGGCGGCAGGACCGCGCCGGGCCGCTCGGTCATGGGGGGCTCGCCCTTCAGCACCTTGCGCTGCAGTGCCTCCGGAAACCCGCCCGGCGGCTGGCCCATGTCGCCGCGCATCAGTTGGATGACCGATTCCGGGAAGGCCACGTCGTGGTCCGGGTCGGCGACCTGGTCCGGCGTCAGGTCGTTGGTCACCATGAAAAGCGCCATATCGCCGACCACCTTGGAGGTCGGGGTGACCTTGATGATGTCGCCGAACAGCCGGTTCACCTGGGCGTAAGCGGTCTCCACGTCCGGCCAGTGGTGCTCCAGGCCGAGCGCCCGGGCCTGTTCGCGCAGATTGGTGTACTGGCCGCCCGGCATGCCGTGCACGAAGACGCTGGCGGTGCCGGCCCGCATGTCGCTTTCGAAGGGCGCGTAGAGGTGGCGCACACCCTCCCAGTAGTTGTCGATGGCGCGTAAGGAGGCCCGGTCGAGGCCCGGATCGCGCGCGTCCCCCACCAGGGCCTCGGCGATCGACCCCAGATTGGGCTGGGAGGTGAGGCCGCTCATGGCGCCCATGGCGCCGTCCGCCGCGTCGACCCCCGCCTCGGCCGCGGCCAGCACGCTGGCAGCGGCGATGCCGCTGGTGTCGTGGGTATGGAAGTGGATCGGGATGCCGACTTCCTGCTTCAGGGTCGAAACCAGCTTGCGCGCCGCGGCGGGCTTGCAGAGGCCGCCCATGTCCTTGATGCCGAGGATGTGGCTGCCGGCGGCCTCCAGCTCCTTGGCCAGACCGACGTAGTAGGCCAGGTCGTACTTGCCCGGGTCTGGGCCGGTGAGGTCGCCGGTGTAGCAGATCGCCGCCTCGCAGAGGCCGCCGCGCTCCAGCACCGTGTCGATGGAGACGCGCATGTTGTCGACCCAGTTGAGGGAGTCGAAGACCCGGAACAGGTCGATGCCAGCGTCCGCCGCCTGCTCGACGAAGAAGCGCACCACGTTGTCCGGATAGTTCTTGTAGCCGACGCCGTTGGCGCCGCGCAGCAGCACCTGGGTCAGCATGTTGGGCATTGCGTCCCTGAGGGCGGCGAGACGCTCCCAAGGGTCCTCCTTGAGGAAGCGCATGGCGACGTCGAAGGTCGCCCCGCCCCAGCACTCCATCGACAGGAGCTCGGGCAGGAGGCGCGCATAGTGGGGCGCGATGGTCACCATGTCGTGGCCGCGCATGCGGGTCGCCAGCAGCGACTGGTGGGCGTCCCTGAAGGTGGTGTCGGTGAGCAGCAGGCGCTCCTGGTCCAGCATCCACTTGGCGAAGCCTTCCGGCCCCAGCTCCTTGAGCCGCTGGCGGTTGCCCGGCGGCGGGTCACCCGCCGGCAGCTTGGGCAGGGGCGCCACCTGGTGCCGTTCCGCCGGCAGCCGGCGGCCGGCCATCTCCGGGTTGCCGTTGACTTGGACGTCGCCGACGAAGCCGAGCAGCCGGGTCGCCCGGTCGCGGCGCTTGGGAAACTTGAACAGCTCCGGCGTGTCGTCGATGAAGCGGGTGGTGTAGTCGCCGGCGCGGAACTTGGGGTGGCCGATCACGCCTTCGAGGAAAAGCAGGTTGGTGGCGACGCCGCGGATGCGGAATTCGCGCAACGCCCGGTCCATGCGCTTGGCGGCCTCTTCCGGCGTCGGCGCCCAGGCGGTGACCTTCTCCAGCAGCGAGTCGTAGAACGGCGTGATGAGAGCGCCGGAATAGGCCGTGCCGCCGTCGAGCCGGATGCCGAAGCCGGCGGCGCCCCGGTAGGCCCGGATTCGCCCGTAGTCGGGCACGAAGTGGTTCTGCGGGTCTTCCGTGGTGATACGGCACTGTAGCGCGTGCCCGTTGAGTGCGATTTCGTCCTGGGCCGGCACGCCGCTCTCGGGACGGCCGATCTCGGCCCCCGCGGCGATGTGGATCTGCGCCTTGACGATGTCGATGCCGGTGACCTCCTCGGTCACCGTGTGCTCGACCTGGATCCGCGGATTGACCTCGATGAAATAGAAGTTCGCGCTGTCCACGTCGTAGAGAAACTCGACCGTGCCGGCACCGCTGTAGCCCGCCGCACGGCCCAGGCGCACGGCGTAGTCGGCCAGTTCGGCCCGCCGTCCCTCGTCGAGAAAGGGGGCGGGCGCGCGCTCGACGACCTTCTGGTTGCGCCGCTGGATCGAGCAATCGCGTTCGAACAGATGCACCAGATTGCCGTGCTGGTCGCCGATGATCTGCACCTCGACGTGGCGCGCCCGGCGCACCAGCTTCTCCAGGAACACCTCGTCGTTGCCGAAGGCAGCCTTGGCCTCCCGCCGGCCGGAGGCGATCTGTTCGTCCAACTCCGCCTCGGCCTCGATCGCCCGCATGCCGCGCCCGCCGCCGCCCCAGCTCGCCTTCAGCATCACCGGGTAGCCGATCTCGGCCGCGAGGCGCCGGGCCTCGGCAGGATCGTGCGGCAACGCTCCGCTCGCCGGGACCATGGGGATGCCGGCTTCCTGCGCCAGCGCCCGGGCGGCTACCTTGCTGCCCAGGCTGCGCATGACATCGGGCCGGGGTCCGATGAAGGTGATCCCCGACGCGGCGCAGGCGTCGGCCAACTCGGGCTTCTCGGAGAGGAAGCCGTAGCCCGGATGGATCGCATCCGCGCCCGATTGGCGTGCGACCCGGATCACCTCGTCGATGTCGAGATAGGCCTGGACCGGATCCTGGCCCTCGCCGACCAGATAGCTCTCGTCCGACTTGAAGCGGTGGAGCGCGAAGCGGTCTTCGTGGGAGTAGATAGCGACCGTCTGGATCGCCAGCTCGTTGGCGGCGCGGATCACGCGAATGGCAATCTCGCTGCGGTTGGCGACCAACAGCTTGCGGACCGACGGCACGCGCCCTGTCGCGGTGTCCCCCACGGTCATGGAAAAGGTTCCCCTCTACCCATTTTTGGCACGCTCTTATACAGGCAAGCGCCTGGCAGACAAAGGGATCAGGCCGCACGGATACCTTAAAACAACTCGCCCTGTTCGCCCGGATAGTGGAGGGTTCCGTCGCTCTGGGGATCGGCGCCCGGCGTGAGCCCCGCTTGCTCGATCGTACCAGGCTTCAGGATGTGCAACACCTGGTCCCCGGCGGCGAGCAGATAGTCGGTGACGATGCGGCGGTGACATTGCCACCAGAGCGCCTCGGCGCACATGATTGCCGTAGGCCTCTCTCGCGCCAACACCCGCAACTCGCCGAGGGCAGCGGCAAAGGCCGGCGAGAGGGCGTAGTCGGCGTAGTTGCGGAACGCCTCCTGCCGCCACAGGCCATTGGGCGAGGGCCGGCCGAGGTCCTGGGCGCCGCGGCGGCCGCCGAGCGCCTTCATGTGCCGGTAGCCCATGCCGGCCCGCTCGAGCGCGCCTGCCAAAACGTCGGTATTGAACTGGGGATTGGTGCGCGAACGCGGATAAGAGCGGACGTCCACCAGGGACCCGACCCCAGCCTCCTTCAACAACGCGATCAGCTCGTCCTGGGAGCGGGTGGAATGACCGATGGTATAGACTTCCATGGTGCCACGATGGAACTTTGCGGTGTCCGGCGCAAGCCACCGGCCGAGACGGGCGAACGCGGAGAGATGGAGGGGAGCCATGAAAGCCTTGCTGCAGCGGGTGAGCGAGGCCCGGGTCGAGGTGGAGGGCGATGCGATCGGGGCCGTCGGCCGCGGCCTCGTCATCCTGTTCTGCGCCGAGCCGGGCGACCGGGAGGCCGACGCGGAGGCCATGGCCCGCAAGATCGCCAAGCTGCGCATCTTCGCCGACGAGGCCGGCAAGATGAACCGGTCGCTCATCGATGTCGGCGGCGCGGCTCTTGCGGTCAGCCAGTTCACCCTGGCCGCCGACCTCAGCCGCGGCAACCGCCCGGGCTTCTCCGGCGCCGCGCCGCCGGAGCTGGGCGAGGCGCTCTATCGGCATTTCTGCGCGCAGCTCGCGGAGCAAGGCGTCACCGTCGAGACCGGCCGCTTCGGCGCCGAGATGGCGGTTCACCTGGTCAACGACGGGCCGGTGACCATTTGGATCGACAGCCCCAGCAAGTCCGGGTAAACGCAACCCGGTCGCGGCGCCTGGAATCGCCCGCGCCCGACGTCACAGGCCGCAACGGAGAGCCCCATGGCCGAACCCCTGCTGATCCACGAAGGCCGCGTGAAGTCGGATTGGATCGATTACAACGGTCACATGCGCGACGGCTACTACGTGGTCGTTTGCAGCGATGCGACCGACAACCTGATGGACCACTTCGGCATCGACCAGGATTACCGCGACCGGACCCAGAGGACGGCCTATACCCTGGAGCTGAAGATCCGCTTCCTGGCCGAGCTCGGCGAGGACGAGCCCTTCTTCATCACCGCCCAGATGCTGGGGTCGGACAGCAAACGCTACCACGTCTATTTGCGCATGTTCCGCACGGAGAGCGGTGAACTGGCGGCCACTCACGAATCCATCATGCTCCACGTGGACCAGAACGCCGGCCCCGCCGCCGCCCCTTTCCCGGGCGACATCGCCCAACGGGTCGCGGCCCTGACCGAGGCCCACAAGGACCTGCCGTTTCCCGAGGACGCCAGCCGCCCCATCACCATGGCCAAGAAGAAGACGGCCGGCTGATGCGCAATCGTGTCAGGAGCCTTGGCCTCGCCGGCTTGTGCAACAAGCGCCCCGGGGCCATGTTTATCCCAATGCGCAGACTGTACGACCCGCGACGTGGGAGCTTGGCCAATGTGCTTTTGCCGGCCTAGACTGGAACCATGCGAGGCCGACTGATCGCCGCCCTTTTGTTGGGGCTTGGACTCGCGGTCTCCGCGCCGTCGGCGCCGGCCGAGGAGTTTAGCGCCGGCGGCCTGCGGTTCAGCGATGAGCTGGGCGGCTTCCGCTTAATTTCGGTGACCGGGTCCGGCTCCACCTCCGATCCCATCGTGGTGGTCGAGGAGATCACCCAGGTTGGGCCCGCCGTCCTGACCATCAGCGGCCAGCAGATGATCGCCTCGGGCGACGGCCCGGCCCGCAAGGCTTCGTTCGTCAACCTGGCGGTCATCAAAGTGGTGATCAACGGAACCCACCGTGTGTGGACCGGTTTCGACCTTGAGCTCCAGGAAGTGCTCAAACAGCCGAGCCCTTACGAGGACGGGCTATCCTTCGACCAGCTGGGCAGTTTCTCCGACGAGCCCTTCACCTCGGACAGCTTCACCCTGACCCGAAGAATGCCTGAGCCCTACGACCGGGTGCGCTTTTACGACGGCAGCGTCGACCCAGGCGCTGCGGTGCGTTTCAACCTCTTCATCACCGATCCGACGCCCGCGTCGGTGTTCTATCTGCTGCAGGAACCCCACCTGATCATCGCCGCCGACCCCGAGGCCGCCGCACAGCTTGCCGACGCCACGGCCGAGACACCCCGATAAAACGACCGCCCCGGCGGGTATGGCTAAGGAAATCATTACACTTTCTCTGCCAACCTGAAGCTATGTTGACAAGTGCTTGGCATTTAAGCAGTTTGCGTCGCGACTCCAAGGCAACGATTCGGGTGCCGCAGGCCGCCGTGCGCGAAAACTCTGCCGTTCCACCGCCAAATCCCCAGGAATTTGGCCGCGTGACCTGGGCCCTGGTCCGGGTTTATGGCGTTTGTCTGCGGCTTGCCGAGACCGTCAGAGGATCCAAACGCGCGGTCGGAGCGGCGGGCCTTAGCGCAGCCATCCTTGTCTTTGCAAGCCTCGGCCTCAGTTTGCCGCTCGCCGGCTTCGGCCCCGAGGCGCCGCCCCTTGTCGATCTGGATGCGCCCTTGGCCGACCCGCACGGCCGGGATCTCGACCTCCAGCCGGCGGTCGCGGCGAACCTGGCGAGTCAGCCCGACATGCGCGGTCCCGCCGGCCGAATCGCGCTGGCGGTGGAGGCGGCGCCCGCCGCAGTCAACCGGCTGGTCGAGGTCCGGCGCGGCGATACCCTGATGAATTTGCTGGTGGATGCGGGCCTAGAAAGAGCCGAGGCCCACGGCGCGGTCACCGCGCTGAGCGAGGTCTTCAGCCCCCGAAGGCTCAAGGCCGGCCAAGTCGTCCGCCTGGCCATGCTGCCGGAGAACGGCGCCGCAGGCACGGTTTCCGACGGCCAGCCGGACGAAGCGCTTCGCCTGATCTCCTTGGGCCTGACGACCAGCCCCGAAGAGGACGTCGTGGTGGCCCGCCAGGCCGACGACAGCTTCGCGGCGCGAGTCGAAGCCCGACCCCTGACGCGCCGTCCCAGCCACTACAGCGGGACCATCGAGACCAGCCTGTTCGAGGCCGCGCGGGAGGCCGGCATGCCGGTCGATACGGTGGTCGCGTTGATCCGCCTGTTCAGCTTCGACGTCGACTTCCAGCGCGAAGTCCAGCAGGGCGACCGTTTCGAGGTGCTCTACGACAGCTTCTACGACCGGACCGGAGCCCGGGCCAGGACCGGCCCGCTCACATACGCCTCGATGACCCTGAGCGGCAAGCACCTGGAGTTCTATCACTTCGTCTTGCCCGACGGCGACGACGACTACTTCGACGCCAAGGGTCGCTCGGTGCGTCGCGCGCTGCTCAGGACGCCGGTCGACGGCGCCCGCATCTCCTCCGGCTACGGCATGCGCAAGCACCCGATTAAGGGCTACAACAAGATGCACCGTGGGGTCGACTTCGCCGCGCCGAGCGGCACGCCGATCTATGCCGCCGGCAAGGGCGTGATCGACCGGATCGGGCGCAACGGCGGCTATGGCAAGTACATCCGCATCCGCCACAACTCGACCTACAAGACCGCTTACGCCCACATGAAGAGTTATGCCAAGGGCATGAAGCGCGGGGCCCGGGTAACCCAGGGCCAGGTGATCGGCTACGTCGGCTCGACCGGCAACTCGACCGGCCCGCACCTGCATTACGAAGTGCTGGTCGATGGCAAGCAGGCGAACCCGCGCAAGATTAAGCTGCCCAGCGGCAAGAGCCTCAAGGGCGCGGACTTGGAGGCCTTCCTGCAGGCCCGAGCCGAGATCGACCGCCTGCGAGACGGGCGGCGTCCGCCGGACATTTTAATGGTCGAGAACGATTGCGGTGGCGATCTGCCGGTCCAGCCGGCGGCTTCGGAGGACTCCGGCAGCGAGGCCCCCGCGGCCTGCTGAACCGCGTTAAGCGGCTTCCGTCCTCACCTCTTCGCCGTTGATCACCAGGCCGCCTTCGCCGGCCGCCACCCGGATTTCTTCGCCGTCGGCGATCGTGCCCGCCAGGATCCTTTCCGCGAGCGGGTTCTGCAGCTCGCGCTGGATCACCCGCTTGAGCGGGCGGGCGCCGTAAACCGGATCGTAGCCCTTGTCGGCCAGCCACGCTTCGGCTTCGCCATCGAGGGTCAGGGTGAGCTTACGCTCGGCCAACATGGCGCGCAGGCGCTCGAGCTGGATCCGCACGATCCCGGTCATCTGGTCCCGGGTCAGGCGGTGGAACAGCAGCAGCTCGTCCAGCCGATTGAGGAACTCGGGACGGAAGGCCATGCGCACCACTTCCATCACCTGGTCGCGCACCGCGTCGCTGTCCTGGCCGGGCGCCTGATTGGCCAGCACGTCCGAGCCCAGGTTCGAGGTCATTATGATGAGGACGTTGCGGAAATCCACGGTGCGGCCCTGTCCGTCCGTCAGGCGGCCGTCGTCGAGAACCTGCAGCAGCACGTTGAAGACGTCCGGATGGGCCTTTTCGATTTCGTCGAAGAGGACCACTTGATAGGGCCGCCGGCGCACCGCCTCGGTTAGCGCGCCGCCTTCCTCGTAGCCGACATAGCCCGGTGGGGCGCCGATCATGCGGGAGACCGCGTGCTTCTCCATGTACTCGGACATGTCGAGACGCACCATGGCCTGGTCGTCGTCGAACAGGAACGACGCCAGCGCCTTGGTGAGCTCGGTCTTGCCGACGCCGGTCGGCCCCAGGAAGAGGAACGAGCCGATCGGTCGATTGGGGTCCTGGAGGCCCGCCCGGGCCCGGCGCACCGCGCTGGAGATGGCGACGATGGCTTCGTCCTGGCCGATCACCCGGGTGCGCAGGGAGTCTTCCATGTTGAGCAGCTTCTCGCGCTCGCCTTCGAGCATCTTGTCAACCGGGATGCCGGTCCAGCGCGAGACCACGGCGGCGATCTCGCCTTCCGTCACCTCTTCGTTCAGCATGCGGTGGTCTTCCGCCTCCGCGGCATCTTCGAGCTGCTGTTCCAGGTCCGGGATCACGCCGTAGGCCAGCTCGCCGGCACGCTCCAAGTGGCCGTCGCGCTGGGCCCGCTCCAGCTCGTTGCGGGCCTCGTCGAGGCTCTCCTTGAGCTTCTGGGCGCCGGCCAGCATCTGCTTCTCGCTTTGCCACTGGGCGGTCAGCTCGGCAGAGCTTTGCTCCAGCTCGGAGATCTCCTTCTCCAGGGTCTTGAGGCGCTCCTTGGAGGCCTTGTCGCTTTCCTTCTTGAGTGCCGCCTGCTCGATCTTCAGCTGGATCAGCTTGCGGTCGAGCTCGTCGATCTCTTCCGGCTTGGAGTCCACCTCCATGCGCAGTCGGCTTCCCGCCTCGTCCATCAGATCGATGGCCTTGTCGGGCAGGAAGCGGTCGGAGATGTAACGGTTGGAAAGGGTGGCCGCAGCCACCAGCGCCGAATCGGTGATCCGCACGCCATGGTGCAGCTCGTACTTCTCTTTCAGGCCACGCAGGATCGAAATGGTCTCCTCGACCGACGGCTCGGATACGAAGACCGGCTGGAAGCGCCGCGCCAGGGCCGCGTCCTTTTCGATGTCCTTGCGGTACTCGTCGAGCGTGGTCGCGCCGACGCAGTGCAGATCGCCGCGTGCCAGCGCCGGCTTCAGCATGTTGGAGGCGTCCATGGCGCCTTCGGCAGCGCCTGCCCCCACCAGGGTGTGCAGTTCATCGATGAAAAGGATGATTTCACCCTCGGCCTCTTCAATTTCCTTTAACACCGCTTTAAGACGGTCTTCAAATTCGCCCCGGTATTTGGCGCCGGCGATCAACGCGCCCATATCGAGCGCCGCCAATCGCCTG
>CALJXB010000137.1 GCA_937974415.1 uncultured Kiloniellales bacterium | reverse complement strand
CGCGCATAGGTGGCGAGCGAGTTGATCAGGCCGATGTTGGGGCCTTCCGGCGTCTCGATCGGGCAGATCCGGCCGTAGTGGGTCGGGTGCACGTCGCGCACCTCGAAGCCGGCGCGCTCGCGAGTCAGGCCGCCCGGGCCCAGGGCCGAGAGCCGCCGCTTGTGGGTGATCTCGGAAAGCGGGTTGGTCTGGTCCATGAACTGGGACAGCTGGGAGGAGCCGAAGAATTCGCGCACCGCCGCAGCCGCCGGCTTGGCGTTGATCAGGTCGTGCGGCATGACGGAATCGATCTCGACCGAGGACATGCGCTCCTTGATCGCGCGCTCCATGCGCAGCAGGCCGATGCGGTACTGGTTCTCCATCAGCTCGCCGACCGAGCGGACCCGGCGGTTGCCGAGATGGTCGATATCGTCGATCTCGCCGCGGCCGTCCTTCAACTCGCAAAGACGCTTCACGATTTCCAGGATGTCGTCGCGCCTGAGGGTGCGCAGCTGGTCTTCGGTCTCGAAGCCGAGGCGCGAGTTCATCTTGACCCGGCCGACGGCCGAGAGGTCGTAACGCTCGCCATCGAAGAACAGGCCGTGGAACATGGCCTCGGCGGTCTCGAGGGTCGGCGGTTCGCCCGGACGCATGACCCGGTAGATATCGATCAGCGCGTCCTCGCGGGAGCTGTTCTTGTCCGCCGCCAGGGTGTTGCGGATATAGGGCCCGACGTTGATGTGGTCGATCGCCAGGGTGACCAGCTCCTTCACGCCCGCCTCGCCGAGCGCCTGCAGCATGGTCTCGCTGACTTCGTCGCCGGCCTCGGCCAAAATCTCACCGGTCTCCTCGTTGATGTAGTCCTTGGCAAGGAATCGCCCGAGCAGCTCCTCGTCCGACACCAGCTGATGCTTCAGACCCTTTTCCGAGAGCTGGCGCGCCAGGCGCGGCGTCATCTTGCTGCCCGTCTCGGCCACCACCTTGCCGGTCTTGGCGTCGACCAGGTCGCGGGTCAGCTTGACCCCACGCATGCCGGTGGGCTCGAAGAGCGTCTTCCAGCCCTTGTCGGTTCGGGTGTAGGAGACGGTGTCGTAGAAGAAGTCGAGCACCTCTTCCGGGGTCATGCCGACGATCTCGTCCGGCTCGAGCCCCTTGTCTTCGGCCTCCCGCTCTCCGCGCAGCTTCACCGTGCCGACGCCGTCGAGGGCCATCAATAGGGTGGTCGCCGGGAGTTTGCGGCGGCGGTCGATGCGCACGTAGACCAGGTCCTTGGCGTCGAACTCGAAATCGAGCCAGGAGCCGCGGTAGGGAATCACCCGGGCCGCGAATAGGAACTTGCCGGAGGAGTGGGTCTTGCCGCGGTCGTGATCGAAAAATACGCCGGGGCTGCGGTGCATCTGGCTGACGATGACACGCTCGGTGCCGTTTATGACGAAAGTGCCGTTGGGCGTCATCAGCGGCATGTCGCCCATATAGACGTCCTGTTCCTTGATGTCCCGAATCGAGCGCGCTCCGGTGTCCTCGTCGACGTCCCACACGACCAGGCGCAGGGTGACCTTGAGGGGCGCGGCATAAGTAATGCCGCGCTGCTGGCATTCCTCGACGTCGTATTTTGGCTCTTCCAGTTCGTAGTGCACGAACTGGAGCTCGGCGCGTTCGGCGAAATCTCGAATCGGAAACACCGAGTTGAACACCTCTTGAATGCCGAGCTGCTCGCGGTCCTCCAGCTTGACGTCCATCTGCAGGAACTGGTCGTAGGAGGTCTTCTGGACCTCGATCAGGTTGGGCATCTGGGTCGCTTCCAGAATGCGCCCGAAATCCTTGCGGATCCGCTTGCGACCAGTGAAAGACTTCGTCATTTCGTGTCCTCGTCAGATTCTTCGTCACGCCGCCCAGGCAGGCGGCACATGCACGATCGCCCTGAAGATCATGGCCCAGGGGCAGTCAGGCCACAGGAAACCGGTCCGGCGCGCCACCTCGTCGCGCCGGCCGGTTTCATGCTTCATGCTTCGTCCACACTCTATATCGTACGTCCACCAACTATTTCAGCTCGACCGTCGCTCCGGCGCCCTCGAGCTTGCCTTTGACCTCCTCGGCCTCATCCTTGCCGACGGCTTCCTTGACCGCCTTCGGCACGGCCTCGACCAGGTCCTTGGCTTCCTTCAGGCCGAGACCGGTGATCGCGCGCACTTCCTTGATCACATTGATCTTCTTGTCGCCGAACCCGGTGAGGACCACGTCGAAGCTGTCCTTCTCCGCCTCGGCCTCGGCAACGTCGCCGCCGGCCGGAGCGGCGGCAACCGCCACCGGCGCCGCGGCGGACACGCCCCAGGCCTCTTCCAGCTTCTGCGACAGCTCCGCAGCCTCGATCACGGTGAGCTTCGACAGCTCCTCCACCAATTTATCCAGATCAGCCATGTCTCTTTGTCTCTCCTAGGCTTGAGCTTATGTCTTGAACTTCCGTCCGCGACCGCCCTCAGGCGGCCTCGTCTTGAGAACCGTAGGCGCTAAACACTCGGGCCAGCTGGCCGGCCGGCGCCTGCAGGACGCCCGCCACCTTGGTGGCCGGGGCCTGCACCAGGCCGACGAGCTTGGCGCGCAACTCGTCGAGCGACGGCAGCTTGGCCAGGGCCTGGACCCCGTTCACATCCAATAGCTGCTCGCCCAACGCGCCGCCGATAATGGTCAGCTTCTCGTTCTGCTTGGCGAACTCGACGCAGACCTTGGCCGCCGCGACCGGATCCTCCGAAAAGGCCAGGGCCGTCGGCCCGGTCATCAGCGACTGCAACGCCTGAAACTTCGTGCCCTCAAGAGCGAGACGCGTGAGCCGGTTCTTGGTCACTTTGAAGCCCGCCCCGGCCTCCCGCACCTTGCGGCGAAGCATCATGCTCTCGTACACCGTGAGCCCGGACTGTTGGGTCACGACGACCAGATTGACCTCACCCAAGGTTTGGTTGAGCCCGGCAACCGTTGCTTCTTTCTGTGCTCGGTCCACGGATGCTCTCCGCTCTTACTTGGATCGATCGTCACGCCAGCGCGCGCGGCCGACCCGGTTGCACGTGGACCCTCCGGAACAAGGCTCCGAATGGTCCGGTTCGCCTGTCCCGGAAGCTCAAGCCTCGGCGGTCCTTACATTAAGGACCGGAGCCTCTTCGCTTCCCGTCTATGCAGGCCCCTTCGGGCTTAAGCCCGCGCCGGCCGAGGATCGATCTCGTGGCCGGTCGCGGCGCACCTGCAGTCTCGGACAGGGTGGGCCGGCGGATCGCCCTATCGGACTTCGCCGCCGTCCCGATTTCCGCCGCCTCCAGGTGAGACGCGACGGAAACTCACTAAAATCCAGCCGCCTCCGGCTCAGCCGCTCGCAGACAAGCTGGCGACATCCACTTTCACGCTCGGGCCCATGGTCGAGCTGAGCGACACCTTCTTGATGTAGGTGCCCTTGGCGCCGCTCGGCTTGGCCCGGCTCACCGCATCGACGAAGGCCCTCACGTTCTCGAGCAGCGCGTCTTCGGAAAAACTCGCTTTTCCCACGCCGGCGTGAAGGATCCCGGCCTTCTCGGCGCGGAACTGCACCTGGCCGCCCTTGGCCGCCCGCACCGCCTCGGCCACGTCGTTGGTCACGGTGCCCAGCTTCGGGTTGGGCATGAGGCCGCGCGGCCCGAGGATTTTGCCCAGCTTGCCGACCACCGGCATCATGTCGGGCGTGGCGATGCAGCGCTCGAAATCGATCTGGCCCGAGGTCACCTTCTCGGCGAGGTCGTCCGCCCCGACCAGGTCGGCGCCGGCGCCCTGAGCCTCCTCGGCCTTGTCGCCCTTGGCAAAGACCGCGACGCGCACCGAACGGCCGGTGCCGTTGGGCAGGAGCACGGCGTCGCGCACGTTCTGGTCCGCGTGGCGCGGATCGACGCCCAGGTTCATGGCGATCTCGATCGACTCGTCGAACTTGGCGACCGCCCGCTCCTTGATCATCTTGACCGCATCCTCGAGCGCATAAAACGCGTTCACATCGATGCCCTCGCGCGCCTTGCTAAGGCGTTTTCCCTTGTTCGCCATGGCCCCTACTCCGCCACTTCCAGACCCATGGAACGTGCCGAGCCGGCGATGATCTGCGCCGCCGCGTCGATGTCGTTCGCATTGAGGTCTTCCATCTTCTTCTCGGCGATCTCGCGCACCTGGGCCATGGTGACCTGGCCGACGATCTCCCGGCCCGGCTCGCTCGAACCCTTCGGCAAGCCCGCCGCCTGGCGCAGGAAAAAGGCCGCCGGCGGGGTCTTGGTCTCGAAGCTGAAAGAACGGTCCGCGTAAGCCGTGATGATCACCGGAGTCGGCGTCCCGGGGTCCATGGTCTGGGTCGCCGCGTTGAAGGCCTTGCAGAACTCCATGATATTGAGACCGCGCTGACCCAAAGCGGGGCCGACCGGTGGCGAGGGATTGGCCTGCCCCGCCGGTATCTCCAGCTTGATATATCCAGCAATCTTCTTTGCCATCGTTCGTCCCTAACGTTTCAGGGCGGCGCGGTACGGTCTCAACCCTGGTCTTCGGGAGGCGGCCTCCCGCGCCATTCACCGCGGAAGCCCCCAAAGAGCCTACCGCGGTCGATTTCGGCCCGGCGATCGAAGCGCGTTACAGCTTCTCCACCTGACCGTATTCCAACTCCACCGGCGTCGAGCGCCCGAAGATCGACACCGCGACCTTGAGCCGGGCGCGCTCCTCGTCCACGTCCTCCACCATGCCGTTGAAGGAGGTGAAGGGGCCGTCGCTGACCCGCACCTGTTCGCCGATCTCGAAGATCACAGAAGGCTTGGGCCGTTCCACGCCCTCCTGCACCTGGGTGTGGATGCGTTCGGCCTCGGCCGCGGAAATCGGCGTCGGCCGGCCGCGCGGGCCAAGGAATCCGGTCACCTTCGGGGTGTCCTTCACCAGATGCCAGGTGTCGTCGACCAAATCCATCTTGATCAACACGTAGCCCGGAAAGAACTTGCGCTCGGCGTTGATCTTCTGGCCACGGCGCATCTCCACGACCTCCTCGGTCGGCACCAGGATCTCCTCGAAATACTCCTCCATGCCTTTCTGGCGGGCCTGCTCGCGGATCGACTCCGCGACCTTCTTTTCGAAGCCCGAATAGACATGAACGACATACCAACGCTGGGCCATCTACCTCATCCTCCCAATCCGAGGATCTGCCTGACGCCAAACGCCAGGACCTGGTCGACCAGGAAAAAGAACAGCGCCGCCAGGATGACCATGAGGAACACCATCCCAGTGGTGATCGCGGTCTCCTTGCGGGTCGGCCAGGTGACCTTGGACACCTCCTGCCGCACTTCCCGGACGAACTGGCCCGGATTGATCTTCGCCATTCTTCCGCCTTCGTTTTCGGTTCCTGCGCTCTCGAAGTGCCATGTCCCGCTCCCGGGCCCCTGATCTTCGATATGGCACCGACCGTTGCTCGCTCTTCCGCTCCCATGTCCCGGAGCTGGCAGGAGTGGAGGGACTCGAACCCCCAACCCCCGGTTTTGGAGACCGGTGCTCTGCCAGTTGAGCTACACTCCTAACTCCTTAAAGTCG
>CALJXB010000136.1 GCA_937974415.1 uncultured Kiloniellales bacterium | reverse complement strand
TCGCCGAACCCCAATTTCTTTGCGTGGCCGCAGGGAGATTAAATCGGACCGCCTTTCCTTCGTCTGCTTCCGTCTCGGGAAGCGGACCAGCGAACCAAGTCCAGCCGTGCACAATGATAGCCTCGTGGGCAATGACTGCTTTGCGATCTGATTTCCGACGTTCGCGCCCGAGACTGCGAACGGCCCCCTTGGGTCGGAATGCGACATTCGGCTGCAACGGCGGGAGTCGGCCAAGAGCTGCCCTTGACCAGACCCTCGGTGAAGGGCCTCTTGCCGATCAGGAAGCAGTCGTTCGGACAGCGCTTTCGACCGACCCCGGTCAAGCACGCCAGTGTGAACCACCATATTGTGAAAGGGAGACACCAAATCGATGCGCTTGTTTTCGATGTAGATATGGGCAGAATACTTTCGAATCAAACGTTAACGGGGTTCTCTGAAGGGCCCACTTGAATGGTCGAAGACTCCAAGAGTGCACGGGGCAGTTTCGAGGTCGGTCAGGCTGAGGACGGCATATCCCTCGTCCGATTCTCGGGCGACTGGGTTTTGAAAGCGGGGATGACGTCGGCCGAGAACATCCTCGCGGATTTGGACCTAGGGACAGCGCCGAACCGTATTGTCTTCGATTTCTCCGGTGTCGGCCGTTGGGACAGCGCCCTCGTGTCCCTCATGGTGCAACTGAGGCGCATCTGTGAAGGCCGCAACATAGAGGTGAAGCCGCGGGACATGCCCGAAGGCCTGCGACGCTTGGTCGATTTGGCGTTGGCCGTGCCGGAGCAAGCGGGCGCAAAGCGGACCGAAAAGCCGCCGGCATTCCTTGAGAGCACCGGTCAGCAATTCCTCGATGCCGTTCGCAGCAGCGGAGAAATGCTCCAATTTCTCGGCGAAGCCATCATAGCGCTCGGAAACGCGGCAAGAGGACGGGCTCGGTTCCGCTCTTCCGATGTCCTGCTGGTTTTACAGGAATGCGGGCCGCAGGCTCTGCCGATCGTGACGCTGATCAGCTTTCTCGTCGGCATGATCCTCGCCTTCGTGGGCCTCGTTCAGCTGGAGCAGTTTGGCGCGGACATCTTTGTCGCCAATCTTGTGGCCGTCGCCATGGTGCGAGAGATGGGCGGCATGATGACGGCCATTATCATGGCGGGGCGCACGGGCGCGGCCTTCGCGGCGCAGTTGGGCACGATGAACGTCAACGACGAGATTGCCGCGTTTCGCACGATCGGTATCCCGCCCAACGAGTTCCTCGTGCTTCCGCGCATGCTAGCGCTGATCTTCGCAGTGCCACTACTGACGGTCTATGCCAACGTAGTGGGTATGCTTGGCGGATCCGTCGTCACCGGGTTGCTGTCGGATGTCTCGCTCCTCCAATACTATGTCCAGACCACCTCTTCGGTGACACTGGGCGACTGGGCAGGCGGTCTCTTCAAGGCCGTCGTCTACGGCATCATCATTGCAATTGCCGGGTGTCTTCGGGGAATGCAAAGCAAGAAGAGCGCAGCGGCGGTGGGCGATGCCGCCACCTCGGCTGTCGTCACGGCTATCGTCTTCATCATTCTTGCCGAAGCGGTGCTCACGGTGGTTTACACAATTCTGGGCGTATAGGGTTCAACTGTTATGGCAATAGCTGAAACGACAGAGCTTGAGGACGCGGCATCTGACCCTGCATCCAGCCAAGAGGCGCCGATCGTGGTGGAGGGCGTCACCATGGCGTTCGGCAATTTCGTCGTCCAGCGTGACCTCAACTTTCAAGTCAATCGCAACGACATTTTTATCATCATGGGCGGCAGCGGCTGTGGCAAATCCACTGTGATGCGTGCGATGAACGGCTTGCAGGCGCCGGCAAAAGGCCGGCTTTGGCTCGAAGGACAGAGCCTTTGGGAGATCACCGATAGTGCGCGCGAGGACTTGATGCGAAGTACCGGAGTGGTGTTTCAAAGCGGAGGGCTTTGGAGCTCGATGACCCTGGCGGAGAATATTGGTTTGCCATTGGGCGAATACACGGAGCTCAATGCCAAAGAAATCAGCGAGATCGCACGACTGAAGCTCGCACTCGTGGGCTTGGCCGGTTTTGAAGATTTCTACCCCTCGGAAATTTCCGGCGGGATGCAGCGTCGGGCAGGGGTCGCCCGTGCATTGGCGCTCGATCCGGAGATCCTATTTTTCGACGAACCCTCGGCGGGTCTGGACCCCATAAGCTCCGAGCGATTGGACGAGCTTATATTGGAGTTGCGTGACAGCCTAGGTGCCACAATTGTCGTGGTGACCCATGAGCTGGCAAGTATCTTCACGATCGCTAACAACTGCGTCTTCTTGGATGCCCAAAGTAGGACCCAAATTGCGACCGGCAATCCCAATTGGCTGCGCGATCACAGCGAACACCCAACTGTCCGTGAATTCCTAAATCGTGGACACGTAAACGCCGAGGAGGGGCAAACTGCTGATGAAGAAGGCTAGCCCGAAGGCCGTTGGCGGGTTTGTGATAGGTGCCGTGTTGCTCGCGACGATAGCCGTGATTGTTTTCGGCAGTGGTCGCATATTTCAGGAGCGTGAAAAATACGTGGCATTCTTTACAGGCTCGCTGCAGGGATTACGGGTGGGAGCACCGGTCCAATTCAGAGGCGTGCAAATTGGAATTGTGTCCGAGATCTTCGTCCAGTTCGATGCTGCCAAACTGGATTTCTTGATACCTGTGATCCTGGAGATCGACCCCGATGCGGTCGAGGAAATCGGAGAAAATCAAGACGCACCAAGCCAATCGCTCCAAGTGCTGATCGAAGAAGGGCTTCGTGCGCAACTCGCTGTCCAGAGTTTTGTGACCGGTCAACAGGTCGTGCAGCTGTTTATGCGCCCCGATACGCCCGTTCAGCTTGTCGAGACGGACCTGCCGTATGAGCAGGTCCCGACAATTGCCTCAGCGTTCGCTCAGGTGGAACGATCGATTGGTGCAGTCCTGGAAGACGTCGGTCAGGTGCTGAGGGAACTGAAGGACTTCTTCGCAGAGAACAGGCCAGAGATTGAAGAGGGTCTAGCGAGCATCACGGATACTGCCGCAGATGCAAAAGCCACGATGTCCGATCTGCGCAAGGCCGCGGCAGACGTTGCACTCATAACA
>CALJXB010000135.1 GCA_937974415.1 uncultured Kiloniellales bacterium | reverse complement strand
CACCGATGGCACTGGTATCTGCCGTCCGCGAATCGAGCATGGTGTTTGCTGTCCTCTTTGGGATTTTCTTCCTCAAAGAGCGGCTCGATCTAGCGCGCCTGGCGTCCACGGCCATTACGTTGATTGGGACCCTGGTGTTGAAAATGAGCAAGTGAGCGCCGTTTCGAATTGGACCGAATCCGACTGCCTCCGGCTGTAGCAGTGCGCCATCGCATTGGGTTGCAATAAGATCCGAGACCGGACTTTCCATCGCCCATGCGACCTCAGAATCCGACAAGTTTTTGGCTGGTCAAATCTCAGATTTTGCGAACAAGACTGCTGAACCTTGTATCGAGGGCTGCAGCGCCTAACCCACGGCCCGCCGGCGCTGCGGGACCGCCTGGCCCGAGGCCTCTTCGTCGAACAGTTCGGCCAGCTTCTCCAGCATGACGCCGCCGAGCTGTTCGGCGTCGATGATGGTGACCGCCCGGCGGTAGTAGCGGGTCACGTCGTGGCCGATGCCGATGGCCGTCAGCTCGACAGGCGAGCGCAGTTCGATGAAGGCGATGACTTCGCGCAGGTGGCGCTCCAGGTAGTTCCCGGGATTGACCGAGAGGGTCGAGTCGTCGACCGGCGCGCCGTCGGAGATGACCATCAGGATGCGCCGCTCCTCGGGCCGGGCGAGCAGGCGGCTGTGGGCCCAGATCAGGGCCTCGCCGTCGATGTTTTCCTTGAGGATGCCCTCGCGCAGCATCAGCCCGAGGTTCTTGCGCGAGCGCCGCCAGGGCGCGTCGGCCGACTTGTAGACGATGTGGCGCAGGTCGTTGAGGCGGCCGGGGTTGGGCGGCTTGCCGCCGGCGATCCAGCGCTCGCGGGACTGGCCGCCCTTCCACATGCGGGTGGTGAAGCCGAGGATCTCGACCTTGACGCCGCAGCGCTCCAGGGTGCGCGCCAGGATGTCGGCGCTCATGGCGGCGACCGATATGGGCCGGCCGCGCATGGAGCCCGAGTTGTCGATCAAGAGAGAGACCACGGTGTCGCGGAAGGTGGTCTCCTTCTCCTGCTTGAAGGAAAGCGAGTGGGAGGGATTGGCGACGATGCGCGCGAGGCGCGCCGTGTCCAGCAGTCCCTCGTCCAGGTTGAACTCCCAGGCCCGGGTCTGCTTGGCCAGCAGGCGGCGCTGCAGGCGGTTGGCGAGGCGCGCGATCATGCCGTGCAGGCTGGAGAGCTGCTGGTCGAGCATGAGGCGCAGCCGGGCCAGCTCGTCGGCGTCGCAGAGCTCCTCGGCGGCGACGATCTCGTCGAACTCGGTGCTGAAGGCGCGGTAGGCGTCGTCCTGGAAGTTCCGCAGGTCCTCGAAGCTCGGCGGGCGGTTCGGCCGGGCCGGCTCCTCCTGGTCGGACTCGGGCTGCATGAGGCCCTCGGCCTCCATGGCCTCGGTCTCGCTCGACTCGCTGTCGCTGGAATCTTGCTGTTCGCTGTCCTCGCTGCGGTCCATCTCGGCCGAGCTCTCGTCGCCCTCGCCGTCCTGGGACTCGCCGTCAGGCTCGCTCTGCTCGTCCTGGCCTTCGGTTTCCTCCTCGCCCTCGGCCTCCTCCTGGCTGGTCGGGTCGAGCTCGAGGTGGGTGAGCAGCTGCCGCACGGCCTCGCTGTAGGCCTCCTGGTCGGCCGAGACCTCGCTCAGGTGGCGCAGGTCCTCCTGCACCCGGGCGTCGATCGCCGGGCGCCAGAGGTCGACCATGGAGCGGGCCGAAGGCGGCGGCATGCGGCCGGTCATGGCCTCCCGGGTGAGCACCCGAAGCGCCTCCGACAAGGGGGCCTCCTCGCGGCTCGTCGCCTCACCGTAGCCGCGCTCGCGGCAGCGTTGCTCGAGCGTCCAGTCGAGGTTTTCCGCCACCCCGGCCATGCGGCGCATGCCGATTGCCTCGTAGCGGGCCTGCTCGACCGCGTCGAAGACCTCTCGGGCGAGCGGATCGATCGGCTGGCGGC
Source organism: uncultured Kiloniellales bacterium (assembly GCA_937974415.1). GTDB lineage: Bacteria > Pseudomonadota > Alphaproteobacteria > Kiloniellales > JAKSDN01 > CALJXB01. The sequence goes on along the minus strand of CALJXB010000135.1, from coordinate 8,982 downwards.
GGCTGTGCAGGGCGCTGTCGTGGTGGCGCAGGCGCAGCGCCGCCGCGTCGGTGCTGCCGCGCACCTGGACCACCTCCCGCGGGTTCAAATCGCGCGACGGCGACTGGACCCGAAGCTCGGTTCCGGTCAGGCCCTGGGCGTTGGGCGTGAAGGAAACGGTGACGTCCTCGCGCTGGCAGATCGCGCGCACGGTAGCGCCAGTGGCCCGGCGGAAGCGCTCGAGATCGGTTTCGCCCTGACTCATGGTCGGCTCACGGTCAGACCAGGGTGGCTTTGACCCCGGTCTCCGGCAGCTCGGTGCCGAAGCAGCGCTGGTAGTACTCGGCTACCACCGGGCGCTCCATCTCGTCGCACTTGTTGACGAAGGTGGTGCGGAAGCCAAAGCCGATGTTGTCGAATATGGCGGCGTTCTCGGCCCAGGTGATGACCGTGCGCGGGCTCATCACCGTGGAGATGTCGCCGTTGATGAAACCGCTGCGGGTCAGGTCCGCCAGTGACACCATGGCCGAAACGGTCTCGCGGCCCTCGGGGGTGTCGTAGTCCGGGCACTTGGCGAGGACGATGTCGACCTCCTGCTCGTGGGGCAGGTAGTTGAGGGTGGCGACGATGTTCCAGCGGTCCATCTGGGCCTGGTTGATCTGCTGCACGCCGTGATAGAGCCCGGTGGTGTCGCCCAGGCCCACCGTGTTGCTGGTGGCGAAGAGGCGAAACGCCGGGTGCGGCCGGATCACGCGGTTCTGGTCGAGCAGGGTGAGGCGGCTTTCGGCCTCGAGGATGCGCTGGATCACGAACATGACGTCCGGCCGGCCGGCGTCGTACTCGTCGAACACCAGCGAGGTCGCGCGCTGCAGGGCCCAGGGCAGCAGGCCTTCGCGGAACTCGGTGATCTGCTTGCCGTCCCTGATGACGATGGCGTCCTTGCCGATCAGGTCGATGCGGCTGATGTGGCTGTCCAGGTTGATGCGCAAGCAGGGCCAGTTGAGCCGCGCCGCCACCTGTTCGATGTGGGTCGACTTGCCGGTGCCGTGGTAGCCCTGGATCAGCACTTTGCGGGCGTAGGCGAAGCCGGCCAGGATGGCGAGCGTGGTGTCGTGGTCGAAACGGTAGGCCTCGTCGAGGTCCGGCACGTGCTCGTCCGCCTGGCTGTAGGCGGGCACCTGCATGTCGCTGTCGAGCCCGAAGGTCTGGCGCACGGAGACCGTGATGTCGGGCAACTCGGACGCCAGGGTGTCGGTGCTGGTTTCGGGTGTTTCGGCCATGGCTGTTCTCTCTTGGGCCCGGCTTCGCGTGGGAATAGGCGCGGAACCTCTCACGCCGCCAGGGGATATGTCCAGATTTCGTTTATGCGGAGCCGTTCTTCAAGGTCGTATAGGCGTGATTGACCACCTTGAGGCGCTCCTCGGCCTCCGGATTGCCGCCGTTGGCGTCCGGGTGCAGTTGCTTTACCAGCTTGATATAGCGGGATTTTATTTGCACGGCGTCGGCGTCCACGTCGAGGTCGAGGACGGCCAGCGCTTTTTCTTGTTCGCTCTGCGGCCGGGTCGGGCGGCAGGGTCGGGGCCCGTCGTCGAAAACGCCGGTGAATTCCTTCCTGAGCGCGTCCTCGATCTGCCGCTCGTGTTTGGACGATGGGCCGCCGAACGGCCAGGACGGGCGCTGCCAAACCGTATCCGTACGGCGATGGTGCTCGACTTCGTCCTCGCTCATCCCGGCGTAATAGTTCCAGGCGGCGTTGTAGGACCGCACGTGCTCCAGGCAGAACCAGTAATAGTCGTTCAAGCGGTCGCGAGCCTGGGGCGCCGGGAAAATGCCGTTGTCCGGACAGCCGGGAAACTCGCAGCGGCGCGCCTCCGGGTCGGGCCGCCGGAAGGGTTCCTGGATCGCGTTGGGCGTTTGACGTGCCATGGCATTAGTATGTGAGTGCCCGTGTTCCCTGGCAAGCTGGTGCCAGGGGAAAATTCTTAGTAACCTAAAAAGCTTAACGGCCGATAGCCATGACAGTAGCCATGACAGTTGCCGAAACGATCACCGCCAAGCTCACCGCTGCCTTCGAGCCCGAGCGCCTCGAGGTGGTCGACGAGTCCCACAAGCACGAGGGCCACAGCGGCTGGCGCGCGGGCGGCGAGACCCATTTCCACGTGACCTTAGTGTCCGAGGCATTTTCGGGCCGCTCGCGCCTGGAACGCCAGCGCGCGGTCTACGCCGCACTCGCCGGCGAGCTCGCCGGCCCGGTCCACGCCCTCCAGGTCACCGCCCGGGCGCCGGGAGAATAGGGGGCGCCGTCCCGCAGCCTCACTCGCCGGTGTAGAACTCCGGCCACTGTTTCTTCACCACCGGGCCATCGCTCCTGAAGGCGTAGCAGGTGTCGACCAGGGTGCCGCGCTTGCCGGGCGGGCCCTGCTCCTCCTTCTTCTGGCGTGCCGGGTAGAGGGTCTGGAAGGCGACCGTCGCCATGGCGTCGAGCATCTCGACCAGGTGGGTGCAGCCCGCCGTGCCGCCGGCGCGCTTGCGAATCGTCGCGCGCCAGCCGCGGGCGATGCGGGCGCCGATCATGTTCTTGTAGTTGGGCGCCACCTCGGGGCAGATGGCGAAGGGGCCGGCGTCGGTCGCGGTCTCGATGTCCCGGACCACGAAGTCGTCGTCGAGGGTGAGGCGGATCCACATGTCGTGCAGTGGCTCCTCGGCCTCGATGCGTCCGCGGTAGTCGTTGTCGAAGCCGTAGCTCTTCACGTCGGTCATGCGGCCTTCGATGTCCCACAGGCCGTCGGCACGCAGGTAGCCGTTGAACTCGTAGTGGCGGGTGTGGAGGCGCTCGCGCGGCTCCGGGTCGGAGAGGGGCATATCGGTCCCTTTCGCAGTCAAACGGGGTTGCCTGGCTACACCGGGTTATTCCGGGGGCTATTCCGGCGAGGCTTCGGTTGCCTCGGCCAGGGGCGTCACCTTGATCGAGGTGATCTGGTTGCGCTGGCGGCGCAGGATCTCGAAGCGGAAGCCGTGGAAGGCGAAGACCTGGCCGATGTCGGGGATCCGCCGCGCCTCGTGCAGCACCAGGCCGGCGATGGTCGAGGCTTCCTCGTCGGGCAGACGCCAGTCGAACTCCCGGTTCAGGTCGCGGATCGTCACCGTGCCCTCGACGACCACCGAGCCGTCGCGCAGCGCCCGCATGCCTTCGCCCTCGATGTCGTATTCGTCGGCGATCTCGCCCACCACCTCCTCCAGGATGTCCTCCAGGGTGACCACGCCCAGCACCTCGCCGTATTCGTCGACCACGATGGCGAAATGTTCCTGGCGCTGGCGGAAGGCCTGGAGCTGGGCCAGCAGGTCGGTGGTCTCCGGAATGAACCAGGGGTTGTTGGCGATCTCCACGATGTCGAGGTGCTCGAGGTCGGCTTGCTGAGTGTGGACCGCGCGCAGCAGGGACTTGGCGTGCAGCACGCCGACGATGTTGTCCGGGTCGTCGCGCCATAGGGGCAAGCGCGTATAGGGGCTAGACAGGACTTCGTCGACGATCTTCTCGGTCGGCTGGTCCACGTTGATGGTGATCACGTTGCTGCGGTGGACCATGATCTCCTCGACGTCGACGTCGGCGAGATCGAGGATCGAGCGCAGCATCTCGCGGGCGTGCTTTTCCTCCTCACCCTCGCCGGTGTGCAGCTCGATGGCGCCGCGCAGCTCCTCCTCGCGCAGGCTGGCGCCGAGCGGCGAGGTGATGCGCACGCCGAACAGCGACAAGGTCGAGCGGACGATCCATTGCACCGCCACGGTGACCGGGCTGAAGACCTGGACCACGACCCTGAGGGTTCGGGATACCGCCAGGGCGATGCCGTCGGCATTGTGGATCGCGTAGGTCTTGGGCAGGACCTCGGCGAAGATCAGGACCAGCATGGTCATACCGATCGTGGCGTAGGCGACGCCGGCTTCGCCCACCAGGCTGATCAAGAGGCTGGTGGCGAGCGCCGAGGCCAGGATGTTGACCAGGTTGTTGCCAAGCAGGATCGCACCGATCAGCCGGTCCTTCTGAGCCAAGAGCCTGTTGACCACCTGGGCGCGCGGGTCGCCCTGCTGTTCCAGGGTATGCATACGCGCCGGCGAGGCGGCCGTGAGCGCCGTCTCGGAGCCCGAGAAAAAGGCCGAAAGCACCAACAGGACGGCGATCGTGCCGAAGGTGACCAATATGGTGGTGTCCATGTCGCGGTTGCCTTGAAAGAGTTACCGGTTTGCCAGGGTCGTTGCCGGTGTCATGGGGGATATCATGGAGGTGTCGTGGCGTCCTTTGGCCTCAGGCAGACTCGGGATTTGGCAGATGGGTCAAGCGGCGATCTGGCCGGTCAGCAAGGCTGCGACGTCGTCGAGATCGACGTCGGCCGTGATGAAGGCCTTGCCGATGCCCCGGACCAGCACGAAGCTGACCTTGCCGCCGCGCACCTTCTTGTCCCGGCCCATGTGGTCGATCAGGGCGTCGGCCGACCAGGCGACCCCGGGGACCGACTCGAGATCGGTCGGCAGGCCGACGGCCGCCACGTGACGCCGCACGGCGGCGGCGTCCGCGGCCGGGCAGAGGCCGAGGCCGACCGACAGCTCGAAGGCCAGCACCAGGCCGATGGCGACCGCTTCGCCGTGCAACAGCCGCTCGTCGTAGCCGAGCTCGGCCTCGAGCGCGTGGCCGAAGGTGTGGCCCAGGTTGAGTAGGGCGCGGGCGCCGGATTCGCGCTCGTCCTCGGCGACGATGGCCGCCTTGGCGGCGCAGCTCGTCACAATGGCGTGGCGCCGGGCCGCCGGGTCGCCTTCGACGATGGCCAGCCCGTGGTCCTCCAGCCACTGGAAGAACGCGGCGTCGTTGATCAACCCGTATTTCACCACCTCGGCGTAGCCGGCCAGGAGCTCGCGCTTGGGCAGGGTCGACAGCACCTCGGTGTCGGCCAGCACCAGGCGGGGCTGGTGAAAGCTGCCCACCAGGTTCTTGCCCTGGGGGACGTTGATCCCGGTCTTGCCGCCGACGGAGCTGTCGACCTGGGCCAGCAGGGTGGTGGGTATCTGCACGAAGTCGAGGCCGCGCAGCAGGATCGAGGCGGCGAAGCCGACCAGGTCGCCGACCACGCCGCCGCCGAGGGCCGCGAGGAGGCTGCCGCGCTCCAGATTCATGGCCAGCAGGCGCTGGCAGAGGCTCTCGAGATGGCTGAAGTCCTTGGTGCCTTCGCCGGGCGGCAGGACCAGGGCCTCGTAGGCGACACCGGCGGCGTCGAGCGCCCGTTCGAGCGCCGCCAGATGGGCCTTGGCGACCTGTTCGTCGGTGACCACGAAAAGCCGCCGGCCGCCGGTCAGGGGCGCGATGTGCTGGCCGGCGGTCGCCAACAGGCCCTCGCCCACCAGAATGTCGTAGCCGCGTTCGCCGAGCTCGACCCGCAGGGATTCGTGACCGCTCATGGCACCGGGTCTCCGGCGGGCAGGCCCCCCGCGGCCGCCATGTCCGGTTGCTCCGCCTGTGCCTGCTGGAAGGCTTCGATCGCCGCGCGCACCCGCTTGGTGGTGACCTCGGGCGGGCTGTCGTCGATATCCACCGCCACGTCGGCCTCGGCGTAGACCGGATAGCGCTCTTCGATCAGGTCCTGCAGGATGGCCCGACGGTCCTTGCCCTTGAGCAGCGGGCGGTTGTTGCGGCGCCCGGTGCGGCGCACCAGCAGTTCGAGGTCGGCGCGCAGCCAAACCGAGACCCCGCGCTCGCGGATGGTGGCGCGGGTCCGCGGGTCCATGAAGGCGCCGCCGCCGGTCGCCAGGACCTGCCGCGGGGCGCCGAGCAGCCGGGCGATCACCCGCCGCTCGCCGTCGCGGAACGCCGCTTCGCCGTGCCGCTCGAAGATGTCTTCAATGGTGCAGCCGGCGGCCTTCTCGATCTCTCGGTCGGCATCGACGAAGGGGCAGCCCAGCCCGGCCCCGAGTCGCCGCCCGATGCTCGACTTGCCGGCGCCCATCAGGCCGACCAGAACGATCGAGCGCTCCGGCCCTGCGAGCGGTTCACAAGCGTCCAAGGACGGCATGAAGGATTCCCCTATTGAATGCCGGCAGCCAGCCTATCGGGCCGGGCCGAGCAACGCATTGAAACGCCAGGCGCGGCTGGCTAGACTGCCGCAAATTCGCCACACTCGAAACCTATCATATCCCCTCAGATCCAATGCAAGACCATCGCCAGCTCGAGATCGTCGTGAGGCGTGGTTTTTTTTGTGTCACCGTCGCCCGGCGATGAGGATCTCAATCGCCCAGAAGGTCACTGCCAACCGCCATGTCGAAAAAATTCCTGTTTGCCGTCTCCGCCCTTGTCGTCGCTGTTGCCGGTGGGGGATTGTTCCTGGTCACTTGGGAAATCCCGCCGCCGACGACTCAGGTAGAGAAAATTCTCCCGGATGAGACCTTTCCTCGCTAGCCGCAGCATCCGCAAGGCGGCGTTGCGCCTTGTGGCCGCACTTGCCCTGGCGGCCGGAATGACCGCGCCGGCCCAGGCGCAGCAGGCCCAACCGTCTCCGGAGCCGCAGAGCCTGCTGCAGCCCGCTCCCGCGACCCTGGATGAACCGATCCTGCTGGCGCCGCCGATTACGTTGCTACCCCAGGACGGCGACTCCGCCGGCGGTTTCGGATCCTCAGGCGCTCCGGCCGAGCCAGGCGATAGCGAATCGGTCCAGGGCATCGAAATCAGCCGCCTGACGGAGCTCGACCCCGAGTCGGTCGGAATCCTCGACCCCGAACACGGCGGGTTCCCTGGCAATCTATGGCGGGGTACCGAACGGCACACAGTCGAACGCCTGCTGCCGCGCCTGCCCGGGGCCTTGAGCTCCGCCACCATGCGGGACCTGGCCCGCCGCTTGCTGCTCTCGAACGCGGCGCCGCCGGACAGTCGGCCGGGCGAATCGTCCGAGCGTCGTGTCAATCTCTTGGCTCTGCGGGTCGGCCGGCTGGCCGCCTTGGGCGACTTCGCAGGCCTCAGCGGCCTTCTGGAAGTGGCGCCCCAGCGCTACGACAACGAGGCGGTGGCGCGGGCGCGGGTGGAAACCTTGTTTCTCGAGGGCCGCGGCGGGTCGGCCTGCACGGAGGTCCGCGCTCGGGTCGGCGAACTGGAATCTTCGGTTTACTGGCGCAAGGCCCTGGTCTACTGCCAGATTCTCCTGGACGACTTGGACGGCGCAACCCTGAGCCTGGCCCTGTTGCGCGAGGAAGGGGCCGTCGAGGCGGATCCGGTGTTTTTCGCTTTGGCCGACAGCCTGACCGGCCTGCAGAAACTGGCGCCCTCGATCAGCCCTCAGACCGCCTTGCATCTCGCGATGTTCCAGTCGACGGGCCAGCCCCTGCCCGTCGGGGCCGTCGAGGAGGCCAGCCCGGGTCTGCTGGTCCTTTTGGCCCGGGCCTCCGCGAACAGCTTGGAGCAGCGCACGGCGGCGGCCGAACGGGCGGTCCGCCTCGGCCTGATGGAACCGACGGAATTGGCCGAGCTCTATCTCGACTACCCCTTCGACTCGGACCAGCGGGCCAACGCCATCAGCGCCTCCGAGCTCTTGTCTGGCGCCGAACCCCGAGCCCTGTTTTATCAGGCCGCCCGCGGCCAGGATGTGCCTGCGGTACGGGCCGAGCTGCTGAATGTCGCGCTCCAGGCCGCCCGCGAAGACGGCAGCTATGGCTTAATGGCTCAAGTTCTCGGGCCGCTGGTCGCTGAGATTCCTCTGCAGCCCGAGTGGGCGTGGTTCGCGGAGACGGCGGGCCGAGTGCTCTATGCCGCGGGCCGTTTCGAACAGGCCAACGCCTGGCTCACTCTGGCACGCCAGGAATCGCTGATCGATTCCCAGGCGGCCATGGCGGTGACGATCCTCTGGCCGTACAGCCGTTTGGCCGGCTCCCTGGGACCCACCTCGGAAGGCGACCTGGAGAGCTGGGCGGCGGCGCAGCGCGGACTCACGCCCGAAGAGATCGCCCGGCGCCAGCTACTGCTGCGTACGGTCTTCCAGGCGATCGGCCAAGCCGATCCGCTGATCTGGTCCGATCTGGTCGGGGTTCAGTCGCTCAGCCCCGACGCCCGGCCGCCCGATGCGGCCACGATCTACGCCCTCTCCGAGGCGAGCCAGCTCGGGCGCACCGGCGAGACGGTGCTCCTCGCCCTGCTGGCGCTGGGCGAGGAGGGGCCGGGTGAAGCCCATCCGCTGGTGCTGCACGAAGTTCTCACGGCGCTCGTCCGGGTCGGCCTGTCCTACGAGGCGCGCCTGCTGGCCATCGAGGCGGCGGTCGCCAACGGCATCTGAGCGGCGGGCGCTTTGCCGTCGTCGTCCCGATCCGACCGCGAAGCCTCGAAACCGCCCTTGAGCCCGGCCGACGAGCGGCTGATCGAAGCGTTCAGCGAGATGCTGTCGGCCGAGCGGGGCGCATCGGCAAATACGCTCGAGTCCTATCAGCGCGATCTCGGCGATTGCGCCCGGTTTCTCGGCGGCCGCAAGGTCGATCTGGAAGGTGCCGGCAGCGACGGCCTCAGGGCCTATGTCGCCGCGCTGGCCGCGGCGGGACGCTCGCCGCGCACGGCGGCCCGGCGCCTCTCGGCGCTCCGCCAGTTCTACCGGTTCCTGTTCACCGAAGGCCTGCGCGGCGACGACCCGGCGGCCGGCCTGGACGCGCCGCGGCGCGGCCGCACCCTGCCGAAGCTCTTGTCCGAGGCCGAGGTCGATCTCCTGTTGCAGGCCGCGCGCGAGCGCCGGGGCCCGGACGGCCGTCGGCTCGTGGCGCTACTCGAGCTGCTCTACGCCACCGGTCTCAGGGTGAGCGAGCTGGTGTGCTTGCCCCTGGATGCCGTGGCGCGGGACCCCCAGGTGCTGATCGTGCGGGGCAAGGGTGAGCGCGAGCGCCTGGTGCCGCTCAGCCAGCCGGCCCGCGCCGCCGTCGTCGCCTTTCTCGAGGTGCGCGAGGGCTTTCTAAGCGGCGGACGGGAGTCGCGCTGGCTGTTCCCGTCGCGCG
>CALJXB010000134.1 GCA_937974415.1 uncultured Kiloniellales bacterium | reverse complement strand
GGCAGGGCGCGCTTGAAGGAGGCGTCGAATTCGACCGGCAGGGTGAAGAGATGGATGATCACGGCGCTGGCCATGGTAGCGACGCCGGCGCCCGCCCCGAAGGCCGCCAGGCTTGGCGAGGCCGAGGCGAGGCCCAGGCCGAAGGTCGCGAAGATGATGATCGAGCCGATGCGCTGCCACTTGCCGATCGACTTGACCAGGCGAGTCCGGGTCGCGAGCGGGCCATAGCCGTCCCGGTCCTGCAAGGCATGCCCGACCTCGTGGGTCGCCGCGGTCACCGCGGTGAGCGAGCGCCCGTCCAGGTTGCCGGGCGTAAGGCGCACCGCCTTGGCCTCGGGATCGTAGTGGTCGCCACGGTCCGTGCGCTCGACGGCGACTTCCTCGAGCCCGGCGCGGTCCAGCAGATGGCGGGCGAGTTCGCCGCCGGTGCCCGGGTAATCCGGCCGGTCGTCCGCATGGTGGGCCAGGACGGCCTTGGCCCAAAGGCTCGGGCCGAAGACCACGGCGAGGACCAGGATGATCAGCAGCAGCCAAGGCATGACGGGCGCATCATAACACGCGCCGGTTGCCTGATGACTAACGTCCGGCCCGGCGCTTCTCGCTTTCCAGGTCGTAGCTGTCGAGCAGCCGGTCGACCGAAGCGGTCGAGCGGGCCCAGTCGTAGGTGTGGAAGGCATGGCCCCGGAGCACGAAGGTCGGCCCGGCGTAGAACATTTCGTACTGGGTGTGGCGCGAGGCGAACTCCGAGCCGATGGCATCCCAGGCCATCTTGAAGAATTTGACCCGGTCGAAGGGGGCGACCGCGGGGGACTTCTGGGTCTTGAAGATCCATTCGGCCTGCTCGTCGTTGAGGAAGTCCTCGATGCCCGAGGGCAGCATGATCACGCCGCCGCCCGCCAGGTTGCGCAGTTGGGTGATCAGCCTGGGATAGAGCTGCTGGGCGATCACCTGGGCCGAGCAGATCATGTTGAGGTCGGGCACGAAGTAGCCGTCGGCCGTGTGCGCCCCCAAGACCTCGGCGCCGTTGACGAAGGCCTCCATGGAGGCGGCTTCCGAGGAGATCTGGCCCAGGGTCTCAGCGACGGCGGGAATCTTGATGGTTCCGTTGACCTCGGTGATGCGCCGCGCGATCCCCGCGAGGAACCGCAGCTTCACCATGAAGCGAACCACCGCCTGATACTCCTCGAAGGCGTAGCAGGGCGTCTCGAAGAACTGCTTCTGGCACATGGCCCGGTCGCCCAGGACGAAAACCCGCTCCCAGGGCACCTTGACCTCGTCGAAATAGAGCACGGCGTCGTTTTCGTCGAAGCGGGACGAGAGCGGATTGTCGAAGCGGGAGTGGGCGCTCTGTTCGTAGGACTTGCGGGACAGGATGCGCAAGCCCTCGGCGCTCATGGGCGTGCAGAAGGAGAGCGCGTAGGGCTCGTCGCCGGGGGCTAGCGGCTGGATGCAGGAGACCCAGACCTCGTCGGCCATGACGCAAGAAGTCCCCAGCATCTTGGCGCCCTTCACGACGATGCCGTCGCTGTCCTGGTCCAGGAGCCGCAGGGCGAGGAACTGGTCCTGCTGCTCATGGGCTTGCTTCGACTTGTCCGCCTGGGGGTTGATGATGGTGTAGGCGATGAAGAGGTCCCGGTCCCGGGCGTAGCGGTAATAGTCTTCCAGGGCGCCGGCGCGCGCCGGGTCGTAATCGCGGAACAGCGCCGATCCCATGGCGAGGCCGGCCATGGAGGAGGCCACATGGTCCGGCGAGCGGCCGAGGTAGCCGTGGTGCAGCTCGCACCAGGCCTCGATCGCCCGGCGCCGCTCCACAAGCTCTTCGTAGCTGCGCGGCATCGACCAGGCCCGGTTCACCCGCTTCCCCGTGTCCGGCGTCTCGTAGGTCATGAGCTCCAGGTTCTCGGGCGCACACTGAAAGTCGTAAAGTCCGGCATAGGCCTCGAAGGTATTGCGGAACGCGGGATGGCTCGCGGGCTCGGGTATCCGCTTTCCCAAGAGACGCACGTCCCGGGCCTCGGCCTTGATGTCGTTCAGATACGCTTCGCCGTTTCGCGGCATGTCTTGCCTCCCGATTCAGTCAGAGCCTTATTTGAGATGACTTGGCTTCACCGCCTTGAAGATGAGGGTGGGCGGCACCAGGTCGAGCACCTTGGGCAGATAGACGCCCCAGCGCCCGAACCAGGGATCGTAGTCGTAGCGCTTGCGAGAGTCGGGCTCGACGATGCGCTCGACCACGAGCCCGGCATCGACCAGAGCGTTGTGCAGGTCGCTCACCCGGTAGCGGTACATGGTGGTGGAGCCCAGCTCGCCCAGGTCGTCGACGGCCGGGCCGGTCTCGTTGTAGCTCTCGACCATGGTGAGGGTCTCCAGGTCGAATTTGCGGAAGACCGGATGATCGAGGGAGAAGGCGAAGATACCGCCCGGCTTCAAGACCCGGCGCACCTCGCGGAAGACCTTCAGCCGGTCCTTCAGGTACATGAGGGCGAAGGCGGAAAAGACGATATCCAGGCTATCGTCTGCGAAGGGCGAGAGATCGGCGATGTCATGCCGCAGGAAGTCGACCTCCACGCCGTGTTCGGCCGCCAGCGCGCGGGCGAAGGCGAGCTGACCCTCGGCGAAATCCAGGCCGGTCACCCGGGCACCGCGGAGCGCAAACGCGACCGAGCACTGGCCGCCACCGCAGCCGAGCTCGAGCACCCGCTTGCCCGCCAGATCGCCGAGCAGCTTGAGGTCGTCCTCGTTGGGGCTGCTGGGCCCATAGTGGATGTCGACCGGGATCTGGCTGGCGTCCTGATAGGCCTCGGAGGTCTTGTCCCACCAGTCCTGGATGTCGTCGCTCACGGCCACCGCTCCTCTTCTTCTCGCCACCTGCCGGCCAGTTTAGACGATAATCGCGCGCTTGCCTGCCGCCGTCGCATGTGCTGGCGTGAGGCGAGGAGAGGCCCACACCATGACAACCCGCGACCCGCTGCTGCAGCCCTTTCGGCTCAAACATCTGACCCTGAAGAACCGCATCATGAGCACGGCCCATGCGCCCAACTACGTGGCGGACGCCAAGCCCAAGGAGCGCTACCAGCTCTACCACGAGGAGAAGGCCAAGGGCGGCCTGGCGCTCACCATGTTCGGCGGCTCGTCCAACGTGGCGCCCGACTCGCCCTCGGTCTTCGGCCAGATCGACGTGGGCGACGACAGCGTGGTGCCGTATCTGGGTGAGCTGGCGGAGCGGGTCCACCGCCATGGCGCCGCGGTCATGTGCCAGATCACCCACATGGGCCGGCGCACCTACGGCCACGTCGGCGACTGGCTGCCGGTGATCGGGCCGTCCCACACTCGCGAGCGGGCCCACCGGGCGTTTCCCAAACAGATGGAGCAAAGCGATATCGACCGGGTGGTCCAGGCCTTCGCCGAGGCCGCCGTCCGCTGCCGGGAGGCCGGCCTCGACGGCCTGGAGATCCTCGTCGCCGGCCATCTGGTCGGCCAGTTCCTTTCCCCCACCGTGAACACGCGCAGCGACCGCTACGGCGGCAGCATCGAGAACCGCCTGCGCTTTGCCGTCGAGGTCTTGGAGGCGGTGCGCGCGCGCATCGGCGCTGACTATATCGTCGGCTTGCGCATCCCGGGCGACGAACTCCTGGAGGGCGGGCTCACGGGCGAGGACTGCGTGGAGATCGCCGAGCGCCTGGCGGCCAGCAGCTTGGTCGACTTCCTGAACGTCAATGCCAGCCACGTCTACACGGACTCGGGCCTGGCCTGGAACATCCCGGTCATGAACCTGCCCTCGGCGCCCTTTCTCCAGATAGCGGGGCGGATCAAGCGGGCGGTCGACCTGCCAGTGTTCCACGCCGCCGGCATCGCCGATCTGGCGACGGCGCGCCACGCAGTCGAGGCGGGCCTCGTCGACATGGTCGGCATGACCCGGGCCCACATCGCCGATCCCCATCTAGTGCGTAAGCTGGAGCGGGGTGAGGAGGACCGGATCCGCCCCTGCGTCGGCGCCGGCCTCTGCATCGACCGCATCTATCACGGCCTCGAGGCGGTCTGCGTCCACAACCCGGCGACCGGCCGCGAGGCCAGCCTGCCGCACGAGGTCCCGCCGTCCGATGGGCCCAAGAAGAAGGTCGTGGTGGTGGGCGGAGGGCCGGGC
>CALJXB010000133.1 GCA_937974415.1 uncultured Kiloniellales bacterium | reverse complement strand
CTGCCAGATCGAGGCACTCTAAATCGCACCACACGGCCGCCCCTTGATCTACGTCAAGGAGCCGGCCTGGAGTCGGGTCTAGGGTCGAGAGACCGGAAGACGGGAGAGGTGCGACATGACCCAGCGAGTCCGACCCACACTTTATGCGATGATCGCCACGATCGCTCTCACACTAGGTGCGGCCCAGGCCGCCGAAGCGCCGAAACCTGAGGATCTGAAGAAACACGAGACGACCCCGGGCGGCAAATACGTACCCAGCCTCGATGTGCTGCCGGGGGAGGAGTTGGAGGCTCCCGGTCAGAAACCGGGGGTGCCGACAATGACGGGAGAGGAATTCACCCGCGCCAAGCAGATCTATTTTGAAAGATGCGCCGGCTGCCACGGCGTGCTGCGCAAGGGTGCCACCGGCAAGGCGCTCACCACCGACATCACCAAGGAACTCGGCTACGACTATCTGCACTCCTTCATCAACTACGGCTCGCCGGGCGGCATGCCCAACTGGGGCACGTCGGGCGACATTGGTACGGACGACGTCGATCTCATGGCGCGTTATCTGCTGAACGAGCCGCCGCAACCGCCCGAATACGGCCTGCCCGAGATCACGGAGAGCTGGAAGGTCCTGGTGCCGGTCGCGGACCGGCCGACCAGCCAAGAAAACGATCTGGACCTTGATAATCTCTTCTCGGTGACCCTGCGTGACAGCGGCCAAGTCGCGCTCATCGACGGCGGTTCGAAAGAGATCGTCACCGTGCTCGAGACCGGCTATGCGGTTCACATCTCGCGCGTGTCGGCCTCTGGCCGCTACCTCTTCACCATCGGCCGCGACGCCAAGATCAACCTCATCGACCTCTGGATGAACCCGCCGGCGACGGTGGCGGAGATCAAGATTGGCATGGAAGCGCGTTCGGTCGAGACCTCCAAGATGGAGGGCTGGGAGGACAAGTTCGCCATCGGCGGGTCTTACTGGCCGCCGCAGTACGTCATCATGGACGGCGCGACCCTGGAGCCGGTCAAGGTGGTCTCCACCCGCGGCATGATCTACGACACCCAGGAATACCATCCCGAGCCGCGGGTCGCCTCGATCGTCGCCTCCCACTACAACCCGGAGTTCATCGTCACCGTCAAGGAGACCGGCCATATCCTCATGGTCAACTACGAGGACGTGAAGAACCTCAAGGTGACCGCGATCGAGGCCGAGCGCTTCCTGCACGACGGCGGCTTCGACTCCTCGGGACGCTACTTCCTGGTGGCGGCCAACGCCCGCGACAAGGTGGCCGTGGTTGACACCAAGGACAACAAGCTCGTCGCGCTCATCGAGTCCGGCGGTATCAAGCCCCATCCGGGCCGCGGCGCCAACATCGTACACCCCGAATTCGGGCCGGTGTGGGTGACCAGCCACCTGGGTGATGAGATCGTATCGCTCATCGGCACCGACCCGGACGGCCACCCCGAAAACGCCTGGAAGGTGGTCCAGACCCTGGAAGGGCAGGGCGGTGGTTCGCTCTTCGTCAAGACCCATCCGAACTCCAAGAACCTCTATGTCGATACGCCGCTCAATCCCGAGCCGGAGCTCGCCTCCTCGGTGGCTGTTTGGAACGTCGACGATCTGGAGGCCGGCTACGAAGTGCTGCCGATCGGTGAATGGTCGGGCATCACCGAAGGCGTGCGCCGGGTGGTTCAGGGCGAATACAACAAGGAGGGGACGGAGATCTGGTTCTCGGTGTGGAATTCCAAGGACCAGGAATCGGCCATCGTCGTGGTCGACGACAAGACCCGCCAGCCCGTTGCCGTGATCCGCGACGAGCGTTTGATAACGCCGACCGGCAAGTTCAACGTCTTCAACACCCGGAACGACGTTTACTGATCCGGCTGCGATTGAGGACCTTGGAGGTAAGACCGTGCGGCAGTCCGAGTCTCACATGTCTGAGCCGGGGCTGCCCACGGTCTTCCTGGTGGGCGCCGGGCCTGGCGACCCAGAGCTGCTCACCCTCAAGGCCTTGCGCTTGCTCCGGGAGGCGGAGGTCGTGGTCTACGACCGCCTGATCTCCCAAGACATCTTGGACCTGATCCCGACGGGCACCGCCCGCATCTATGCCGGCAAGGCGAGCGGCGCGCACTCCCTCCCGCAGGACGAGACCAACGAGCTGCTGGTCAAGCTGGCGCGGACGGGTCACCGGGTCGTGCGCCTCAAGGGCGGCGATCCGCTGGTCTTCGGGCGCGGCAGCGAGGAGGCGCTCCACCTGGCGCGGCACGGCGTGGCCTGCGAGGTTGTGCCCGGCGTCACCGCGGCGGCGGGCTGTGCGGCCAGCGCAGGCATTCCGCTCACCCACCGGGGCCTGGCCACCAGCGTGCGCTTCGTGACCGGGCACTGCTGCGCCGGCCGGCCGCTCGACCTCAATTGGCAGAGCCTGGCCGACCCGCAAACGACCCTGGTGGTCTACATGGGGCTTGCCCATATCTCGGAGATCGCCTGCCGCCTCATCGAGGCGGGCCTGCCGGCGGACACCCCGGCCGCGGCGGTCGCCAACGGCACCTTGAACGACGAGCGGCTGGTGGTCGCGACCTTGGCAACCCTGGCCGACCAAGTGCAACTCGCGTCGTTCCCGGCGCCGGTGCTGTTCATTATCGGTCGCGTGATCGAGGTGCTCGAAGACCTGAGGGTGTGCCGGCGTTCCTCGCCGAGCAGCGCGGGCGACCCGATCGAGCGGGCGCAAAATGCTTAGGCTCGGAGCCTTTGCCGTGGCCTCGTCCGTCCTGCTCGCGGCGACCGCCACGGGCGCCGGAGAGCCGAGCGCGACCCGCAAGGCGGAGCTGCTTCACCGGCTCAAGCACGACTGCGGATCCTGTCACGGCCTGACCATGAAGGGCGGCCTGGGGCCGCCGCTGCTGCCGGATCGCCTCGCGGAGCGGTCTCGCGAAGAGCTGGTCGCGGTCATACTCGAGGGCGTTCCCGCCACTCCCATGCCGCCGTGGCAGGGCGAGCTATCGGCGGCGGAGGCGGCTTGGCTGGTCGAGGTGCTGCAGGAGGGCGTGCCGCAATGATGGATCTGGGACGATGGATCGCGGGGTGCGTCATGACGGCCACCCTGTTGCTTTCGGGCGCAAGCGTTGCCCAGGAGCTGCGCGGCACGGGCGACCTCGCCGTTGTAGTCGAACGTGCTGCCGGGACGATCCAGATCGTCGATACCAGCGCCAAGGCGGCGGTGGCCCGGGTCGAAGGCCTGGGCGACCTCAGCCACGCCTCGGTGGTGTTTTCCCGCGACGCCCGCTTCGCCTTCGTCTTCGGCCGCGACGGCGGACTCACCAAAGTCGATCTCCTGACCGCCGCCATCGCAAAGCGCATCGTCCAGGCCGGCAATTCGATCGGCGGCGCGATCTCCCAGGACGGCCGCCTGGTCGCCGTGTCCAACTACGATCCGGGCGGCGTCAAGGTTTTCGACAGCGAGACCCTCGAGCTGGTCGCGGACATTCCGGCGCTCAGCAACGCCTTCAATGGCCCATCCAAAGTGGTCGGTTTGGCCGACGCGCCGGGCCAGCGCTTCGTGTTTTCCCTCTACGATGCCGGCGAGATCTGGATCGCCGACCTCAGCGACCCGGCACGGCCGGCCATCACCCGCTTCGAGGACGTGGGGTCCCAGCCCTACGACGCCCTCATCACCGATGACGGCCGCCATTACATCGCCGGCCTGTTCGGCGAGGACGGCCTGGCGCTGGTCGACCTGTGGCGACCGGAGGCGGGTGCGCGGCGCATCCTCGACGGCTACGGCAAGGGCGAAGAACAGCTGCCGGTCTACAAGATGCCGCACCTGGAAGGCTGGGCGCGGGCCGGCGATCTGATTTTCCTGCCTGCCGTCGGCCGCCACGAGGTGCTGGTCCTGGAGGCCGCGACCTGGCGCGAGGTCGGGCGCGTGAAGACGCACGGCCAGCCGGTTTTCGCCGTCGCCCGGCCCGACGGCCGCCAGGTCTGGGTCAACTTCGCCCATCCCAAGAACGACGTGGTCCAGGTCATCGACGTGGAATCCCTCGAGGTGATCCATGAGCTGAAGCCCGGCAAGGCGGTGTTGCACCTGGAGTTCTCGCCTCGGGGCGAGCAGCTGTGGCTGTCGGTGCGCGACGAGGACCGGATCGAGGCCTACGACACCCGAACCTTCGAGCGCCTGGTTCAGCTGCCGGCCGACAAGCCCAGCGGCATTTTCATGACCGCTCGGGCCCACCGCATCGGATTGTAGCCATGGCGGCAACGGCCCGACAGATCGGCAACGGCGTGGAAAAGCGGGCGTTGAGTCCGCTCGAACTAGCCCTGCTGAACGACTTCCAACGGGACTTTCCCCTCGACCCGCAGCCCTTCGCGCGGATCGCAGAAGCGCTCGGCGTCGGCGAGGACGAGGTCCTGGCGGTCTACCGGGACCTCATGGAGCGCGGCTTGGTCAAGCGCGTCGGGCCGGTGGTCCGGCCCCACCGCCTCGGCTGGAGCACGCTCGCCGCCATGAGCGTCCCGCCGGAGCGCCTCGCCGAGGTAGCGGACCTGGTCACCGGCTACGACGAAGTGAACCACAACTACGAACGGGAGCACGCCGTCAATCTCTGGTTCGTGGTGACGGCGGCGAGCCGCCAGGACGTCATGGAGGTGCTGGCCGACATCGCGTGCCGCAGCGGTTTCGAGGTCCTGGATCTGCCGCTCGAGCGGCCTTACCGAGTCGACTTAGGGTTTCCGATCTCATGAGCGCCTATCTGACCGATTTGGACGTGCGCCTGCTGACTGTTCTGCAGGACGGGCTGCCGCTGGCCGTCAGGCCCTATGCCCGGGTCGCCGCTCAACTGGGCATCGGCGAGGACGAGGTGCTTGAGCGCCTGGCCGTCCTGCAGGAGAACGGCACCCTCAGCCGCTTCGGCGTGGTGGTGTCGCACCGGGAGCTCGGATACCGGGCCAACGCCATGGTCGTCTGGGACGTGCCGGGCGAGCGGGCCGATGACTGCGGCCGGCGCCTGGCGGGACTGCCCTTCGTGACCCTCAGCTACCGGCGCCCGCGGCGCCTGCCCGCCTGGCCTTACAATCTCTTCGCCATGATCCACGGAAAGGACCGCCGGCAGGTGCTGGATGAAGTCGAGATCGCCACCCGCGAAGCCGGCCTGGCCGGCTGCGACCGGGCCGTGCTGTTCAGCTTGCGCTGCTTCAAGCAACGCGGCGCCCGCTACGGCTCCGGGGCGCGGCCGGCGCGGACCCTGGGGGAGGCGGCGGCATGAGCGGTTCCGCCCCAAACGCCCCCAACGTCCTCGACGCCCTCGACCGGCGCCTCATCAACGCCCTGCAGGACGGCTTCCCGATCGCCGAGCGGCCCTTTTCCGAGGTCGCCGACAGGCTTGGCATGGACGAGGCGGAGGTGATCGCCAGGCTTGAGCGGCTGCTCGAAGACGGCGTGCTCAGCCGCTTCGGACCGCTCTACAACGTCGCCAACATGGGCGGCGCCATGACCCTTGCCGCCATGAGGGTGCCGGAGGCGCGCTTCGACGAGGTTGCCGACCTGGTGAACGGCTATGTGGAAGTGGCCCACAACTACCGGCGCGACCACCGCTTCAACATGTGGTTCGTGGTGGCCTGCGAGACGCCCGAGGAGATCGCCGCCGTCCTCGCCGACATCGAGGCGCGCAGCGCCCTGCCGGTCTTGGACCTGCCGAAGGAGGAAGAATTCTTCCTCGAACTGAAACTGAGCGCGTGACGCACGCCATGACGGCTAATGCTCACTTCGACGCCATCGACCGGCGCATCGTCGCCGCCACCCAGGGCGGCCTGCCGCTCTGCCGGCGGCCCTACGCCGCCGTGGCCGAGGGCCTGGGTCTGGCGCCCGATGAGGTCATGGAACGATTGCGACGTCTGCAATCGCTCGGCGTCGTCCGGCGGATCGGCGCCGTTCCGAACCACTACGCGTTGGGCTACCGGGCCAACGGCATGTCCGTCTGGGACGTCGAGGACGGGCGGGTCGGCGAGCTCGGCCGGCGGGTCGGGGCCCTCGACTTCGTCACCCACTGCTACCGCCGCCCTCGGCACCGACCCGACTGGCCCTACAACCTCTTCGCCATGGTCCACGGCCGCGACCGAGCCGAGGTCGCCGACAAGGTCGGCCGCATTGCCGAGCTCCTGGGCGCCGCGAGCCGCGGTCACGACGTTCTCTACAGCACCAAGATCCTCAAGAAGACCGGGCTGCGCCTGCGCGGCGAAAAGGAGGGGTGAAGCCATGTTCCGACTGTCCCAATTCATGCAGGAACTGGTGACGCCGACGCCGCTCAGGCTGCGCAAGCCCCCCGGCCCGGTGGTCATTTGGAACTTGATCCGCCGCTGCAACCTCAACTGCGTCCATTGCTATTCGCTCTCGGCCGATGTGGATTTCCCCGGCGAGCTCGCGACCGAGGAGGTCTTCGCGGTGATGGACGACCTCAAGGCCTTCGGCGTGCCGGTGCTGATTCTCTCGGGCGGCGAGCCACTGTTGCGCCCGGACATCTTCGCCATTTCCAGGCGGGCCAAGGACCTCGGCTTCTACGTCGGCCTCTCCAGCAACGGTACCCTGATCGACCGGGCCATGAGCGAGAAGATCGCCGAGATCGGCTACGACTACGTGGGCGTCAGCCTCGACGGCATCGGCGCCGTGCACGACGCCTTCCGCCGCCAGGAGGGGGCCTACTCGGCCGCCCTCGAGGGCATGCGGCTGTGCCGGGAGCGAGGCATCAAGGTCGGCCTGCGCTTCACCATGACCGAGCGCAACGTGGAATCTCTGCCGGAGATGCTCGACCTCATCGACCGGGAGGAAATCGACAAGTTCTACCTGTCGCACCTGGTCTATGCCGGCCGGGGCAACCGCTACCGCGAGGACGACGCTTATCACCGCACGACGCGCGATTCCATGGACCTGATCTTCGAGCGCTGCTGGGACTACGTCGAGCGCGGCGTGAAGAAGGAATTCGTCACCGGCAACAACGACGCCGACGGGGTCTATTTTTTGGAGTGGGTGCGCCGGCGCTTCCCCGACAAGGTCGCTCACCTCAAGAGCAAGCTGGTCGCCTGGGGCGGCAACGCCTCGGGGGTCAACGTCGCCAACATCGATAACTTGGGCAACGTTCACCCCGACACCTTCTGGTGGCACTACGACCTGGGCAACGTGCGCAAGCGCCCTTTCTCGGAGATCTGGCAGGACACCGGCGATCCGGTGATGGCCGGCCTGAAGCAGCGGCCGCGGCAGATCAAGGGCCGCTGCGGGCGCTGCCGCCGCTTCGACATCTGCGGCGGCAACACCCGGGTGCGCGCCCTGCAGATCACCGGCGATCCCTGGGAAGAGGACCCCGCGTGCTATCTCACCGACCAGGAAATCGGCATCGCCAGCGGAACCGAGAGCAGCCCGCGGGTCGAACTCACGCCCTACCGGGGGAGGCACCATGCCGCGGGCGCGCGCTAGAAGCCTGGGGCTTGCGGCCCTGGTCTGCCTTGCGCTGCCGCAGGCCGCAGCGGCCGCGGGCTCGGGCGAGCAGGCCTACGAGGCCCACTGCGCCGAGTGCCACGGCGCCGAGCGCCTCGGTGGCATGGGACCGGCCCTGCTGCCCGGGAACCTCAAGCGCTTGAAGCCGGCCAAGGCAAAGGCCGTCATCGCCGACGGCCGCGCAGCAACCCAGATGCCGGCCTTCGGCGATCGCCTGTCGCCGCAGGAGGTCGAGGACCTGGTGGCATTGATCTACAGCCCGCCGGCCGAGGAGCCGGTCTGGGGCGAGGCCGAGATTGTGGCGAGCCGCGAAGTTATTCAAACTCCCGAGACTCTTCCGAGCCAGCCGCAACACGGCGCGGACCCCATGAACCTCTTCGTGGTGGTGGAAAGCGGCGATCACCACGTGACGGTCCTCGACGGCGACAGCTTCTCGCCCCTCACGCGCTTTCCCAGCCGCTTCGCGCTCCACGGCGGCCCCAAGTTCTCGCCGGAGGGCCGCTTCGTCTACTTCGCCTCGCGCGACGGCTGGATCACCAAATACGACCTCTACGGCCTGGCGGTGGTCGCCGAGGTGCGCGCCGGCATCAACACCCGCAACCTGGCGATCTCTCACGACGGCCGGGTGCTGGCAGTCGCCAACTACTTGCCCCACAGCCTGGTCCTGCTGGACGCCGGCGACCTCACGCCGCTCAAGGTGATCGAGGCCGCCGATCTGCGCGGCGAGACCACCTCGCGGGTGAGCGCTGTCTATCAGGCGGCCCCGCGGGAATCCTTCGTGGTGGCCCTCAAGGATGTGCCAGAGATCTGGGAAATCTCCTACGCCGAGGACCCACCGGCCGTCTTCAGCGGTTTCGTCCACAACTACGAGAAGGGCATGGAGGAAGGCCTGGCCGAAACCGGCGCCTTTCCGATCCGCCGGGTGCCGCTGACCCAGCCCCTCGACGACTTTTTCTTCACCCCGAGCTACCGCGAGCTGATCGGCTCGGCGCGCGACGGCGAGCGCTCGGTGGTCGTGAACCTCGACGTCCGGCGCGAGATCGCCGAGCTGCCGCTGCCGGGGTTGCCCCATCTCGGCTCCGGGATCTCCTGGGAGCGCGACGGCCGGCGTGTCATGGCGACCCCGCACCTCAAGACCGGGGTGGTCAGCGTCATCGACATCGACGACTGGCAAGTGGTCAAGACCATCGAGACCCTGGGGCCGGGCTTCTTCCTGCGCAGCCATGCGACTTCGCCCTATGCCTGGGTCGACGTCTTCTTCGGTCCCGACCGCGACGCCGTGCACGTGATCGACAAGGCGAGCCTGGAGATCGTCAAGACCCTGCGCCCGGCGCCGGGCAAGACCGCGGCCCATGTGGAGTTCAGCCGTGACGGGCGCCATGCCCTGCTCAGTATTTGGGACATGGAGGGCGCCGTGGTGGTCTACGACGCCGAGAGCCTGGAGGAAGTGAAACGCATTCCCTTCGTGAAACCCTCAGGGAAGTACAATGTCTGGAACAAGATCCGCCTCGACGAGGGCACCAGCCACTGAGGCGCGCCTGAACGGCGCGGCCTTGGTCGTCTGCAGCTACGGCAGCGGCGATCGGGCTCTGCACGGCCGCCTGCAGGCGCTCGGTGGTCGATCGGGGTTCCGCGAAACCGTCGCCGCCACTCTCTTTGGCACGCCGCGGATCGAAGAGGTCGTGGCCACGGTGCACGGTTCGCCCATTGTCGTCGTGCCCCTCTTTATGGCCAAGGGTGTCACCTATGAGGCGCTGAGGGACCGTCTAGCGGGCCTGTCTTGTTCGGATCGCATCGTGCTGTGCCCCGAGCTTGGCAGCCATCCGGGTTTGGCCCCGAGCGTGGCAGCCTATGGGTGGCGGGAACTGCAGCGGCTCGGCTGGCGGGCGGAAGAGACGGGCCTGTTGCTGGTCGGCCACGGCTCGCGGCGCCACCCGGCCTCAGGGCGCGCAACCGCACGGTTGGCCTCGGAGATCGGCAACCTGGCGCTGTTTGCCGATACCGCCGCCGCATTCCTGGAGGAGCAGCCAACGGTCCAAGAGGCACTCCACTCTTGCGCGACAGAGCGAGTGCTCGCCATCGGCTGCTTTGCCGAAGCCGGGAAACACGCCACCCGCGATGTCCCACGCGGACTTCTCGAGAGCGGACGAACCGCGGCCTACAGCGGGCCGATCGGCGCCTGCGACTGGATCGATGCCCTGGTGTTGGATCAGGCGGCGGAAGGCCTTCGCAGAAATCCGCGACACGATGGGCTGGGAGTCTAAAATGCCTGGCGCGGCAGTGGACAGGGAGGCTGGTGCGCTGGCTGGTGCGGACAGAGTGCAGAGGGCGCTGGAAGCCTTCGACCGAGCCAACGCTGCCGATCCCAATCTGGAGATCGTGGACGGGGAGGCTATCCCCAAGGAATTGATCTACGGTCGGCGGATGAGCGACTGGCTCGCCCGTCTCTGCCCGAAAGCGTCGGAGGCCCTCACTCTGGCGGCCCGCTGCCAGCACCTCGAGCGCTGGGTCACGCCGCGCGACAGCTATCCCGAGGGGCGGGTCGGCTATCTCACTTGGCGGCGGGACCTCAAGCGCTATCACGCCGAACGGGCCGGCGAAATTTTGGCGGACCTCGGGTATCCCCAAGACGTGATTGACCGGGTTCAGGCCTTGGTGCGCAAGGAGCGCCTCAAGCGGGACCGAGAGGTCCAGGTTTTGGAAGACGTGGTTTGCGTCGTGTTCCTGGCCCACTACCTTGCCGACTTCGCCGCGAAGCACGAGTCCGACAAGGTGGTCGAGATCCTGCGCAAAACCTGGGCGAAGATGTCGCCCCTCGGTCGCCGAGCCGCGCTGGCCTTGCCATTCGACGGCGCACTCGCAGCGCTCCTGGCTGCGGCCCTGGCGGACGAGGCGGTTGCGGACGAGGCGGTTTCGGACGAGGCGACGTCTCCGGGGGCGACACAACCAGTTTGATCCTGATCAAGGGCGCACCAAGCCCATAGAGCTATTGTTGCTATTCTGCACGGATCGAAAGGAAGTGTGCGATGCTGGGACAGGCGACCAGAACCAGTGCCAGTTTCCCGCGACAGGTCCTGCCGACCGGAATGGAGCCGGCCGAAGCGCTCCGCGGCAAGGCCCGTCGCAGGCTGGAAAGCCACATGGGCAAAGAGACCGCGGCGCTGTTCGACAGGTGCGGCAGGGAACGGGATTTTGTCGGCGGCGAGGCTCTGGCTCGCTGCGAGGATCCCGGCGACGCGGTTTACATCGTCTTGGAGGGTGTGGTCGGGCTCTATGCCGAGGCTCCATCCGAGCCTCGCGACGTTCTCGGCTATTGCTACTCGGGAGATCTGATCGCGCCGGCCCGCCTGGGCGTCGCGTGGAGCTTCGATGCGACGGCGCTCACGAGCGGAAGGCTACTGGTACTGAGTTTGCAGGAGCTGCGCGACCGAGGCGACGGGACTCTGGCCTGGGCCTTGCTCGAGGCCGCGTGCGCCGAGCTCTCCCGTCGAACTGCGCGCCTGCGCGGCTATTGGTTCCTGCCGGTCAAGGCGCGTCTGGCGACCTTCTTGTTCGAGATGGATGAGGGGATCGGCCAGAGGACGGACCGCGGGCTGGAGGTGGACCTGCCGATGTTTCGCGATGAGATCGCGATCTATCTAGGCACCCGAACCGAGACCATTTGCCGCATCCTGACCGGCTGGAAGGACCGGGGCCTGATCGTCATGGATTCTCCGCGAAAGCTGGTGATTCCCGATGGTGCCAGGTTGCGGGCGGAGGCCTTCGCCTGACCGGCTGTGAATGTCCCGCCGAGAGCGCCGGTCCGGCGGGCGTCGGTTGATCTGCGTCAAGGCGAAAGGAGGCCCGAGCGGGAACACTGGACGAGCGTGGACGGCGGAAGAGACTGTCGACCGCCGTTTGGGTCAATTCTGCTGGGGGACGAGATCCATGAAAGATCATCCGAACACGATAGCCGGTATACTGACGGGTATCGCGGCAGCAACCTTCCTTGTGCTCGCGAGCCAAGCGGCTTGGGCCGAGGGCGATCCGACGAAGGGCGAGAAGGTCTACAAGAAGTGCAAGACCTGTCACAGCCTCGAAGCGGGCAAGAACAAGGTCGGCCCGCACCTCAACGGCGTGATCGGGCGCGAAGCCGGCACGGTCGAGGGCTTCAAGTACTCCTCGGCGATGGCGGACTCGGGCCTGGTCTGGGACGAAGAAACCCTCGACCTGTTCCTCGCCAAGCCGAAGGAGGTCGTGCCCAAGACCAAGATGGCCTTCCCCGGTCTCAAGAAGGAAACCGACCGTCAGGACGTCATCGCTTACATGAAGGAGGCCGGGCAGTAGGCGGCTAAAGTGCTTGACCGGCGCGGCAATCGAGGGAGCGAGGCACCGATGGATTACGAGGGATTTTTCGCGGGCGAGATCGCCGGGCTCCGGCGCGAGGGTCGCTACCGGGTGTTCGCCGAGCTGGAGCGCAAGGCGGGGGCCTTCCCGCAAGCGCACAATCACGGCGCCCCACTGGACGACGGGGTCGTGCCCGAGGTGACGGTGTGGTGCTCCAACGACTATCTCGGCATGGGCCAGCACCCGGATGTGGTGGCGGCCATGCACGAGGCCTTGGAGCGCTCGGGCGCGGGCGCCGGGGGGACACGCAACATCTCGGGCACCAACCACGCCCACGTGCTGCTGGAGCGCGAGCTGGCGGACCTGCACGGCAAAGAGGCGGCGCTCCTCTTCACCTCGGGCTACGTCTCCAACTGGGCGGCGCTGGGAACCCTGGCCTCGCGGCTGCCCGATTGCATCGTGTTCTCCGATGCCGAGAACCACGCCTCGATGATCGAGGGCATCCGCCACAGCCGGGCGGACAAGCGGATCTTCAAGCACAACGACCCGGAGCACCTGGCGCAGCTCTTGGCCCGCGAGGAGCCGGGCCGGGCCAAGCTGGTGGCCTTCGAATCGGTCTATTCCATGGACGGCGACATCGCGCCGATCGCCGAGCTGTGCGAGGTGGCGGAGGCTTACGGCGCCATGACCTATCTCGACGAGGTGCACGCGGTGGGGCTATATGGCGCGCGCGGCGGCGGCATCGCCGAGCGCGAGGGGGTGATGGAGCGCCTCACGGTGATCGAGGGGACCCTCGGCAAGGCCTTCGGGGTCCTGGGCGGCTACATCGCAGCCTCGGCGGCCTTGGTCGACTTCGTGCGCTCCTTCGCCTCGGGCTTCATCTTCACCACCGCCCTGCCGCCGGCGATCGCGGCCGGCGCGCTGGCGAGCGTGCGCCATCTGAAGGAGAGCGACGCCGAGCGGGCGCGCCATCAGGAGCGCGCCGCCACCTTGAAGCGGCGGCTTGTCGAGGCCGGCCTGCCGGTGATGGCGTCGGAGAGCCACATCGTGCCGGTGCTGGTCGGCGACCCGGTCTTGTGCAAGCGGGTGACCGACACCCTCATGAGCCGCCA
>CALJXB010000132.1 GCA_937974415.1 uncultured Kiloniellales bacterium | reverse complement strand
CGATCGGAACAGCGGCTAGTCGCCCTGATTTTCCTCCAGGCGCGCGAGCCTCTCGTTGGCCTTGCGCAGGCGCTCGAACAGGACCTTCAGCAGATCGATGGACTCTTGCGGCCGGTTCAGCAGCATGTCCATGAAGGCTTCCTGGCTGACCGACATGCAAGCGACCGGGCCTTTGGCGATCGCCGAGGCCGAGCGCGGCTTCTCGTCGATGGCGCCCATCTCGCCGAAGTACTCGCCCCGACTCAAGACGGCGACGCTCTTGGTTTCGCCGTCTCGCCGCTCTTGGACGATTTCCACCTGGCCGTGAGTGATGAGGTAGGCCGCGTCGCCCGGATCGCCTTTTCGAAAGATCACCGCGCCGTCCTCGAAATCATGCCGCTTCACAGCGCTCTCCATCATACAGCCTTCGGGTTGACCGCCGATCCACTCCGGTCCACCCAGTGACGGAAAGATAGCCAAGCCCCGGTGGAGAATCCATAGCGCGAGGGCGGCGGGGTCGCGCCCGGATCGCGCAGGCGGTCTTCGCCGGGGAGGTTTACGTCTCGGCGGATTCGGCTATCTTCTTAACCTGCTCAAGGACTTATCCGGGAGAGTTGCGGGCCCATGGACCCCATCGACAAGCTGACCGCCGGCTTCAAGGTGTTTCGCGACGGCCGCTTCAAGGAGCAGCGTGCCACCTACGAGGCCCTGGTCGACCAGGGCCAGAGCCCCAAGGTGGCCCTGGTCGCCTGCTCGGACTCCCGGGTCGATCCCGGGATCGTGCTGCAGGCCGACCCCGGCGACCTCTTCATCATCCGCAACGTCGCCAACCTGGTACCGCCCTGCGAGCGGGGTGGCCGGTTTCACGGCACCAGCACGGCGGTGGAGTTCGCCGTCGACCATCTCGAAGTGGGACACATCATCGTGCTTGGCCACGCCCACTGCGGCGGCATCCGCTCCCTCTTCGATAGCCCTGGCGAGAGCGGCCGGGACGACAGCTTCGTGCCGTCGTGGATGGGCTTGGTCCGCTCGGCGTATCTCAGGGTCGAAGGCACCATGCCCGAGGCCCCCTTGGAGGATAAGGCGCGGATCTGCGAGCAAAGCGCGGTCATGGTGTCGCTCGAGAACCTCATGACCTTCCCCAGCGTCCGCGAGCGGGTCGCCGACGGGCGGCTGCGCCTGCACGGCTGGCACATCGACATCCGCTCCTGCGCCTTGCAGGTCTACGATCCCGCCAGCCAGCACTTCGAGGCCGTCGGGTGAGGGCCGTGGCGGCGCCGGATGTCATCTCACGACTCGGCTTTGGTCGTGTTGGTGCCCGAGGCCGAAGAGCTGGTGCTGCCATTCCGCGAGAAGTACGACCCGTGGGCCGCGACTGAGCTGGAATGCCACAGTCCGCAGGCCTGGGACGAAATATCCTGACCGGCTCTGAGTATTCCTTATTGTGACCGGCTCCATCGTTTGCTGTAGACTGTCCGCTCCCCCCCACCCTCTTGAGGGGAGTGGCGGACGATGAAGGTGAAATTCGTCGATTCGGCTCTGCGCAGCCTGAAGCCGCACCGGGTCAAGTACGACGTGCACGACCCCGAGGGCGACCCGCTCGCGCTCCGCGTCTCGTCCGACGGCCGAAAGACCTGGATGGCCTGCTATACCTCGCCCACCGGCGCCATGCAATTCCGGCCCATCGGCAAGTATCCCATGATGTCGATCGCCGAGGCCCGGGAGAAGGCGCGTTCGGAGGTGGGCGACCCGGACCCGGCCGAGTAGCGCTTCACAAGGTAGCCTGTTCACGTTCGAGCCGCGGCGGCGCCGATTTCGATCGCGGGCTTGCGGAGGCCTCAGGAGGTGCGCTCCTCCGCCTTGGGGCCTGGAGGCTGATGGGGTGCGCCGCTCGCGACGAGCGCGTCCCGGAATGGCTCCCACTTGCCAAGGTCGGAGAAGGGCCAAGGGTCGCACTCCGCCAAGTTGAAATCCGGGGCCAGCTCCAATAGGGATGCCATGGCCCTCTGCGCTCCCGCGATATCGCCGCTGAGCT
Source organism: uncultured Kiloniellales bacterium (assembly GCA_937974415.1). Classification (GTDB taxonomy): domain Bacteria; phylum Pseudomonadota; class Alphaproteobacteria; order Kiloniellales; family JAKSDN01; genus CALJXB01. Next base: position 3,336 of record CALJXB010000132.1, on the reverse strand, counting down.
GAGCGCTGGCAGCGAGGCCGATCAGGTTCTGCGGCAGGCCCGCCGCCGCCCGGTCGGCCCGCTGGAAACGGTCGATAGCATCGGCGTAGTGGCCGGACACGGCATAGACGTAACCCGCGCCGCGTTGATAGAGGTGTAGATAGGGATAGCCCGGATCGCAGTCGACACATCGTAGCGCCAGCTCCGTGGCCTTATCTGGGTCGCCGGTAAAAAGCTCGATCTGCGACATCAAATTGATCGCATGGTAGAAGTCCGGGTTCAGCCTCAGGGACTCTTCCGCCTCGATCCGCGCCGCTCCGTGCTCGCGCTCCACGTACAACAACAGCGCACCCTGCGCCATGCGCACGACCTCGCTGTTCGGCTTGAGGATTTGCGCTCGCTCGATGAGTCCGCGCGCCACCGCCGCATCCGCCGCGCCCATTTGGCGCCAGCCCAAAATCAGGGATCTGGCGAGCATGTTCCAACAGAGCATCGCCATCGCCATCCAGTTGTCGGGATCGCGTTGCAGCACGAGATGCAGCGCCGAGTCGGCCTGGTCCCAGCTTGTTACCGTGGGCGTGAAATTACAGGTCATGGCGTGGTTCAATAATTCTTCCGCGGTCATGCTCTGCAACGGCTTCTCGGCCAATTTGTCCGCCAGGAGACTCGGCAGACGGATGCGCACGGCCCCGGCGATGCGGGTGACGCAACGGTCCTGGATGTCGAATGGATCGCCGCCGCTCTCGTCGAAGCGGTCGGACCATTCCGTACGATCGTTGGCGCGGTCCGTCAGTCTGGCGCTGATCCGCCAGCGGTCGCCCGCGCCGCGAATGGCGCCTGCGACGATATAGTCGGCGGCCTCGGCATCGGTGATCACATCGATGCCGCTTTGGCGCGCGAACGCAGTGGCCAAATCGTCGCGCACCGCCTCTGCCAGCTCCTCGGCTTCGGCGCCGCGAGCCTCGAATTGTGCGACGTGGATTCCGGGTTTGCGTCCGGCGTCCGAAGTAATCGCCAGATCGGTAAGCGCCTCGGGCCACGACCACACCCGCACCGGCTCGGCTATGTTCTTGAGCGCAACCGGCCCGATCTCATGGAACGCCGCATCGACCCGGCCCGAGATCTGACGGCGGACGTCGTCTGAAATCAGCACATGACCTGCCGCGCCCGCCGCCTCCAGCCGGGCGGCGATGTTGACCCCATCGCCGTAGATATCATCGCCGTCGTGCACGATGTCGCCGATGTGGACGCCGATACGCAGCTCCACGTCGTCCACCTCGGCCATGCGGTCTTGCACGGCGAGCGCACACCTTACGGCGTCGACCGCCGAGGGGAACTCGACCAGCCAGCCGTCGCCCAGCCGCTTCACCACCGCGCCGCGCCAGCGCGCCACTTCCGGCTCGAACAGGTCCTCGCGCAGCAGCCTGATCACGGCCAAAGCGCGTGCCTCGTCGGCGCCCATCAAGGCCGAATAGCCAACAACGTCGGCGGCCAGAATGGCGGCCAATCTCCGTTCCAATGCCCTTACTCCTTCGATCAGGAGACTAACGGTGGAGAACCGGAGAATCCATGCGTTAGGGGGACCCGTGAGCGACCCTGGCCTATCGAACGCAATGGCTCGGGAGGGGCCATGCGGCCGTGGGAGGCACCAGACCCGAAAGCGCATCGGCCCAAGGGCGAAGTCTGCATGTGGATCCAACAGCAGTCATTCATGCAGGCCGCCGTTATGGACCGCTCTTGGCCCACTACAGACGTTGGGCATACTGATTGCTGAGCGTCGGCTATCGGCCAGTTCGCCGAGGCCGCCCTGCCGCGAGACGTCTTCGCGGACGTCCTCGATCAGATCAACGGCCTGCGGGGGTCGCCCGCAGGGATGGCTTCCGCATGATCGACGCCCATCCCATAGCCGCGAGACGTGTCGCCGGCCGCCGGAGAGACGTGTCCGCAGGCGAGCCAACCCCGACGATGGGTGGCGACAGTGGGCCGTTTCACTGCTCTTCGAGGCTCACAAGGAGCCTCAGCCCGACCTCGCGGGCGAAAATCCCTTGGAGAGCGGAGTTGGGAGGCGCTAACCTGCTCACCCGGAAGCCACTTGGCGAATACCGGGTCATGTCATGTTCGCGAGTCGGCGCGTCGCAAAGACAATACTTCATGGAACTTGCCGCTCGCGGTGAATTCGGGCGGTGCCTGGCTTTCTCGCACCGCGACGTCCTCCAGGCCGTTATCGCGAAACACTCGTTTCACCGACTGGATGACTTCTTCAAAGACAACCCCTGCCGCCGCCTCATCAGCCGGTTCTATTCGCACCTCGAAATCTCTCTCGCTGGTCTGGACCAGCTGGATGCGCCGGGCGTGCTCGTGCTCCAGATCGAAGACGAGCGGCGACAGCGTCACCTCGCCCACACGAACGAGCGTCGCCTCGCGCCCTTCCACCTGAAAACTGCGGAATGGCGACCCACAGGGGCAGGGATCCGTGTAGAAACGAAGGCAGTCGCCAAGGTCATATCGGATGATGGGTTGAACGTCGTTGGCGAGCACCGTCAGCAGCACGGTCGCCGACAGCGTGCCGTCGGGCACGGGCCGCATCGCTTCGTCGACCGCTTCGAGAATGACCCAATCGTCGTGCACATGCTTCCGTCTGTGGCTGCACACGAAGGACAACACCAGGCACTCAGTGCAGCCATAGGTGTCGAGGATGCCGTATTTCAGCGAGGGGAAGGCTCGGAGAACCCGCTCGCGCAGATCATCCGTGAGGGTCTCGCCCCCTACGCTGAAGAGCACCGGCTTGATCTGCAGTCTCCCGGCCTCCTTCTCTTTGGCGAGGATCGTCAGCACGCTTGGATAGGTCACCACGCAGGAGACCTTCGGGATCGCGTTGAGTCGTTCAACGAGCCGGTCGATCGGCTGCTCGGCCTCAATGAAGGCTAATCCCCTCGCCAGCCTCGGATGCAGATGGTTCATCAATTTGTTGAACCCGACGCCGGCAAAGTGACCCTTGCCACCTGTGACCGTCACCCTCATGCCGAGCTTGCGGATCTCCCGGACGAGCTTCCACTGGTATCGATCGAAGCGCGCCATCGAAATTCCATAGGAATACTCCAGAAAGGATGAGGGCAATACGATGACCGCCGGTTCCCCTGATGTCCCGGAGGTTCGGAAAATGGCGACATCGTCGATAGGCACGCCAAGCTTCCGGATATCCCGGAGATGATCGCGGGCCCTGTCGAGGGGAAGAGAACGAATCGTCAGCCAGTCGTCGAACTCCCTCATGAGATCGGGTTTGCGGGTCACCGGCAATTCGCGCAGTTCGACCTCGCTTGATGGTCCCAGATCCGCGTAAAGCCTGCGAAACAAGGG
>CALJXB010000131.1 GCA_937974415.1 uncultured Kiloniellales bacterium | reverse complement strand
GCACCTCGGCGCCCTCCGGCACCACCTCGCCGGTGCGGTTCTGCACGAAGACCTTTAGGCGTTCGCCGCCCCAATCCACCAGATAGGTAAGGCTGCTGCCGGCGAAGATGTGGCGCAGCACTCGGGCCGTAATGGCGTTGGCGTCCTCCAACCCAGAGCTGGCCGCGTCCACCGCCTCCAACAGCATCTTCTCGGGCCGCACGGCGCAGGTGACCGCGGTCCCGTCGGCCCCGGGCGGCTCAGCGCTCGCCAGGCGGGTCCCATCGGCGAGCTCGATCCTGTCGCCCCGCGCAGTCCCGGTAAACACGTTGGCGTCGCCCAGGAAACGCGCGGTGAAGGCGGTCTCGGGGCGCTCGTAGATCTCGTGGGGCGGGCCTTCCTGGACCAGCCGGCCCTCGTTCAGGATGCCGACCCGGTCGCTCAGGGTCAGCGCCTCCTCCTGATCGTGGGTGACGAAGAGGGTGGTGATGGCGACGTCGCGCTGGATGCGCTTCAGCTCTACCTGCATCTCGACCCTGAGCGACTTGTCCAGCGCGCTCAGGGGCTCGTCGAGCAGCAGCACCCGCGGCCGAGTGACCAAGGCCCTGGCGAGCGCCACCCGCTGGCGCTGGCCACCAGAGAGCTGATGCGGGCGGCGCCGGTCGAGGCCGGTGAGCTGGACCAGCTCCAGGGCCTCGCCAACCCGGGTCCTGGTCTCGGAGCGGCTCACCCCGCGCACGTCGAGACCGAAGGCCACGTTGTCGAACACGCTCATGTTGGGGAAGAGCGCGTAGTTCTGGAACACCATGCCGATCTCGCGCCGCTCGACGGGCAGGTTCTCGACCGGCTCCCCGGCGATTGCGATGCGCCCGGCATCGGGAAACTCGAAGCCGGCGACCATCCGGAGCAGCGTGGTCTTGCCGCTGCCCGAGGGCCCTAAGAGCGCGTAGAAGCCGCCGTCGGCGAACTGGATGGTCACGTCGTCGACGGCCTTGTCCGCGCCGAAGCTTTTCGAGACGCCGCTTACCGTCACCTCGGCCATCAGCGCTCTCCCCCGAAGCGGTAGAAGCGCGCCACGCCCAAAAGCAGGGCCATGGAGACCAGGATGACGATGGTCGAGGCGGCGTTGATCTCCGGCGTGAAGCCCTTGCGGATCGAGGTGTAGATCTCCACCGGCAGGGTGCTCACCCCCGGCGACGAGAGAAAGTAGGAGATCACGAACTGATCGAAGGAGACCGCGAAGGCGAAGAGGGCTGCTGCCACCATGCCCGGCGCGATCCAGGGCAAGGTGACCCGCCGGGTGGCTTGCCAGGAGCTGGCTCCCAGCGAGCGCGCCGCCTCCTCCAGATGGGGATCGAAGGACCTGAGCCGCGCCGTCACCACCACGATGACGTAAGGCAGCGCGAGCGCCACGTGACCCAGCACCATGGCGTGCAGGCCGCGCCCGACCCCGATCCAGAAAAAGAACACCAGCATGGCCGTACCGATGATCAGCCAGGGGATCGCGATCGGCGGAAACAGCAGGATCTGTAGCAGGCGCTTGCCCCGGAAGTCGTAGCGGAAGAAGGCCAGCGACGCGGCGGTGCCCAGGATCGTGGCGATCACCGTGGTCACCACGGCGACCCAGACGCTGTTCAGGCCGGCGCTGATCAGCTTGTCGTTCGAGGCGAGCGCCGTGTACCAGGTGAAGCTCCAGTCGACCGGCAGGCGGTAGAGCTTCGAGGCGTTGAACGACATAACCGCCATGACGACGATCGGCACGTAGAGGAACAGAAGGACCGCCGCCATATAGACGCGCCCGGCCCGGGCCAGGGCGGTGCCCCGCCGGCTCATGTCGCCCTCCGGGCCAGCGGCACGACCACCAGCAAGATCAGCAGCACGAAGCCCAGCATGAGGAACGACAGCGCGGCGCCCAAGGGCCAATTGAAGACCGCCGTGAACTGATCCTCGATGATGGTGCCGATGAAGGTACCCTGGCGTCCGCCCAGGATGCGCGGCTCCATGAAGGAGCCGACCACCGGCACGAAGATCAGGATGGCGCCTGCCAAAATGCCCGGCAGCGCCAAGGGCAGGACGAGCCGCCTGAGCACCGTCAGGCGCCGGGCACCAAGCGAACGGGCCGCCTCGATCAGGCTGTCGTCGATCGCCTCCAGCGAGATGTAGCACGTAAGGATCATGTAGGGCAGGTAGGAGTGCACCAGCCCCACCACGATGGCGGGATAGGTGAACATGAGGTTGAGCGGCCCGTAGTCGGGCACGATCCAGTTGACCAGGCGTTCGAGCACGCCGTTGCCGCGCAGCACCATGGTCCAGGAGAAGATGCGCACCAGGGCGTTGCTCCAGAACGGCAGAATGACCAGGAGAAACAGCGCCTCGCGCCAGCGGCCCTTGATGGTCTTGGCCAGGAGATAGGCGCAAGGGAAGCCGAACAGGAAGCAATAGAAGGTGACCTCCGCACCGAGCCGGAAGGAGCGCAGCATGAGCGTGCGGTAGAACTCCTTCTCGAAAAAGGCGGCATAGTTCTCCAGGGTCAGGACGGCAACGCGCTTGCCGAAGGGCACGTCGCTCAGGAAGCTGAAATAAAACATCGCCGAGAGCGGCAAGAAGACCGTCAGGGCCAGCCAAAAATAGGCCGGCCCTGTCAGTCCCGCGATCGCTCTCAGGCGCCGGCCGGAAATCCGCGGCGCGTCCACCGTCGCCGACTGCATGGGCGGCGCCTCTTATGCCTAGGGTCAATCAACATTCAAGTTGCGGTTTTGGCGGGAGCGATTTTGGGCCAGGGCTAGGAGAGGAAGGCGCCGTGGTGTGAGTCCACCACAAGCCTTTCTCGACGACGGCCTGGCCCAAAATCGCCCCGTCCCTTCGGGATATGGCGAAATCGGGCGGCTGCCGCGTCGCTCGTCCTCGAATATGCGCTGCATGTCCTTACGTCCTCGTTCCTAACAGCCGCCCGATTTCGCTCATACCAAAGTCCGCAACCTGAATGTCGATTGGCCCTAGAGCGGGCTATTCCTGCAGATAGGTCTTGGTCTCCTGCCACAGCTCGAGGATCTTCTGGCGCAGCTCCTCGTCCATGGGCCCCATGAACTGCAGGGTCGCGACCTTTTCCGGGTCGCCGAGCACGGCCCGGTTGAAGGCCGTCTCGGGCAATTCAGCGTTGGCCTTGGCGTTGGCCGAGGCGGGTGCGCCCACCTCGGTGTCCCAGGTCACGTAGAACTCCGGATCGATCATCCAGTCGATGAAGGCCTTGGCGCCCTCCGGATTGGGCGCGTCGGTGGCGACCGACAGGCCGTCGAGCCAGCCGATGGCGCCTTCCTTGGGGATCACGAACTCAACGGGCAGTCCAAAGGCGGTCTTGGAGCGCGATGCCGAGCCGCTCCAATAGGTCGCCAGGTCGAATTCATTAGCCGACATGAACTGGTTCCACTCGTCCTCCGAGGACCAGAAGGTGCGGATCTGCGGCTTGAGGGCCCTGAGCTTATCGCGGATCACGACGAAGTCCGAGGGGTTGTTGATGTCTTGTCCGGTGGCGATGGCGGCGAACATGACCGCCTCGATCGCGTCGTCGCGCCAGCCGACGCGCCCAGCGTGCTTGGGGTCCCAGAGCTCCTCGATGGACTGAGGCATTTCGGAGAAGTCGTTGGTGTTGACCGCGAAGGAGGTCACGCCCCACAGCCAGGCGACGCCATAGGTGGTTCCGCCGGGGGCCAGGTTCTCGTTATCGCGCATGCCGGGCGAGAGGTCGGCCACGTTCTTCATGCCGGAGGTGTCGATTGCCTGGATCAGGCCCTCGTCGGCCGCCTGCTTGGTATAGGCGCTATTGATGAGAACCACGTCGTAGGCACCCGGGTTCGTCCGCAGCTTGGTCAGCATCTCCTGTTCGGAGTTGAAGTAGTCGTGGACCACGTCGATGCCGGTCTTTTCGGTGAACAGCTCCAGCGACCAGGCCTCGTCGGTCCCGTAGCCCTGCCAGTTGAGGACGCGAATTTCCTCGGCCCAGCTCTGAGCGGCGCCGAACGCCAAGCCCACAGCCATTACCAGGCTTGCCAGGCCTCGGCGCAATAGCTTGCTATGCAACATTGTCCCTTTCCCTCCCGTGATCCGCGGACAAACCTTCCGGCGGCGCGAAATCATAGGAGCGGCGCCGCCTTCGCACAATATTTGAAGGCCAATCATACGCCCTGACGGCCAGGCCTCAACCTGTCACGTCGGACGCACAACGATTTGCGAAATAGGGCGCTGTGGCTCTAACGTGTTGCCGAGGTGTACCAGGGAGACAAGGCGCGTGACCGCTCACCGAATCATCCTCGATTGCGATCCGGGCCGCGACGATGCGCTCGCCATCGCCTTGGCGCTCGCCTCGCCCGAGGAAATCGAGCTCATCGGCATCACCACGGTGGCCGGCAACGTGCCGCTCGAGCTCACCCAACGCAACGCCCGCCTCGTCTGCGAGCTCTGCGGCCACGACCAGGTGCCGGTCTATGCCGGCGCCCGGCGGCCGCTCTCCCGCGCCCCGGTGACCGCCGAAGAGATCCATGGCCGCAGCGGCCTGGAAGGCCTTGAGGTGTCCGAGCCCGCCATGGCGCTCCAGGATCGCCACGCCGTGGACTTCATCGCCGAGAGCCTGGGGTCTTGCGGCGACGACGGGCTCACACTGGTGGCCTGCGGGCCGCTGACCAACCTCGCCATGGTCGTCGCGGACTTTCCGAAGCTCCTGGCCAAGATCCGGCAAATCGTGCTCATGGGGGGCGCATCGCGCGTCGGCGGCAACGTGACGCCGGTGGCCGAATTCAACATTCATGTCGACCCGCATGCGGCGGCGGCGGTCTTCGCCTGCGGCCGGCCGATCACGGCCTTCGGCCTCGATGCCACTTACCAGGTCCTGGCGGGCCCGGATCACGCGGAGCGCCTCGAAAGCGTCGGCGGCGCCGCGGCACGGCGCCTGGCCACGCTGCTGCGGCCGGTCGGTAGCGGCCCGGCCCGCTTCGGGCCGGGCCTCGCTCCGCTGCACGACCCTTGCACCGTGGCCTGGCTGTTACGGCCTCATCTCTTCGAGGCCCAAAGCGTCGCCGTCGCCGTGGAGACCGAGGGCGACCACACCCTCGGCACCACCGTGGTCGACTGGTGGGGTGTCACGGGCCGGGCGCCCAACGCCGAGTGGGTGACCAGGGCCGACGGAGACGGCGTTCTCGACCTGCTGATCGAACGGATCGCCCGGCTGTGAGCGTGGAAGGGCGGGCGATGAACGGACGAGTCGTGGTCTTCGGCAGCATCAACATGGACCTGGTGGCCGGGGTGACCCGGATCTCTGCCCCGGGGGAGACCGTGGCGGGGCAGACCTTCGCCACCTTCCCAGGCGGCAAGGGCGGCAATCAGGCGCTGGCCGCCCACCACGCCGCCGGCGGCACGGCAGAGGTCGTGCTGTTCGGCAAGGTCGGCGACGACCCGCTCGGCCAGGAACTGCTCGCCTTCTACCGGCACCACGGCCTCTCGACCGACCGCATCGCCCGCTCGGCCAACCAGCCCACGGGCACGGCCCTCATCCAGGTGGAGCGGGCGAGCGGCCAGAATAGCATCGTGGTGGTAGCCGGCGCCAACGGCGACTTCGCCCCCGACGAGATGGCGGCAGTGCCCGTGCAGGCGGGCGATATCCTGCTGTCCCAGTTCGAGGTCCCGCTCGACTGCATCGCCGCCCTATTCGAGCGCGGGCGTGGCCTCGGCACGATCAACATCCTGAACCCTGCACCGGCAAAGCCGGTCGACGGCGGGTTGCTTGGCCTCGTCGACATCCTGGTGCCGAACGAAACCGAACTGGCGTTCCTCTCGGGCGTCGCCATCACCGAGGCCTCGTCGGACGCGGAGATCGCGGCGGCGGCGCGCAGCCTGGCCGCCCGGCCGGATCAGAAGATCGTGGTGACCCTGGGACCCAGGGGCGCGCTGGCCGTCCAGGGAGGAGCAACGCTCCGGGTGCAGGGCCGTCCGGTCACGCCGGTCGACACCACCGGGGCCGGCGACTGCTTCGTCGGCACCCTCGCCGCCGCCCTCGCCCAGGGCCTCGGCTTCGCCGAAGCCCTCGCCGCCGCCAACGTGGCGGCCTCCCTGAGCGTCCAGAGAGAAGGCGCCGGCAC
>CALJXB010000130.1 GCA_937974415.1 uncultured Kiloniellales bacterium | reverse complement strand
CTGCGTCGTAGGCCGCCGCCGGCGGGCACCGCGCCCGCCGCCGTCAGGGACAGCGCCACCGGCCCCACCGTCCGGGTGGTATCGCCGCCCAGCAGATGGACCCCGAAGCAGGCCTGATCCTGCGCCAGGCCTTGGGCGAAGCCGGCGATCCAGGACTCGTCCGTGGCTTCCGGCCAAGCCGCCGTCACCAGGTAGCCGAGCGGCGCAGCCCCCATGGCGGCCAAGTCGGAAAGGTTCACCCGCAACAGTTTGCGGGCCACCAGGCCCGGCGGCTGATCGGACAGGAAGTGCACGCCCTCGATCATGGCATCTGCCGTCAGCACCAAATCGCGCCCTTCGGGCAGCGTCAGCAGCGCCGCGTCGTCGCTCAGGCCGAGAGCCCCCGGCTCGCCTTCGGCAAGGGGGGCGAAGTACTTCTCGATCAGCTCGAATTCGCCGCGCATTTGGGCTGCCTCCCGCGCAGTGCCGCCCCTCAGCCCGTCAGGTCCGGCACCGCCTCGCCCGCGAACTCTTCCGGGCGCAAATGCCGGGCCAGAGTGTCGAGCACGCCATTGGCCAGGGCGGTCTGTCTGTCGTCGAGGAAGGCATGAGCCAGATCGACGTATTGGGAGACCACGACCCGGGCCGGCACCTCCGGCCAGTGGCCCAGCTCGAAAGCGCCGGCCGCAAGGATCAGTCTGAGCAGGGATTCCAAGCGCTCGACCGACCAGCCCTCGGCGATGACCGCAGCCACCATGTCGTCCAGGTCGTCGGTCTCCCGCGCAACGCCGCGCACCAGGTTTTCGAAGAAGTCCCGGTCAACCCTCTCCAGGTCCACGCCCTCGAAGTCTTGGCCGGACCCGGCCAAGCGAGTGTCGAGAAAATCGATGATCACCGAGGCGACGCCTTCGCCGGTCATCTTCATCTGGTAGAGCGCCTGAATGGCCCCCAGGCGCGCCGCGGCCCGGCCGGCGAGGCCGGGGCGTTCCGGCCTTGAGTCCGCTCCGCCGGGGCCAGTCAAGGCGTCACTCCGGCGGGCCGGCGAAGCGGTCGTTCACGGCGATCATCGCCAGACAAGCCCGCGCCGCCTCGCCGCCCTTGTTGCGGTCTTCCACGTCGGCGCGCGCCCAAGCCTGGATCCGGTTCTCGCAGGTCAGAATGCCGTAGCCCAGGGCCGCACCCCGGTCGCAGGCCAAGTCCTGCAGTTTCCGCGCGCTCTCGCTGCAGATGTAATCGTAGTGACTGGTCTCGCCGCGAATGACGCAGCCCAAGGCGAGATAGCCGTCGTAGTGGACGCCGGAATTGGGGCCTTCGGACTGCCAGGCGTCCAAGGCACGGGCGATCGCGGCCGGAATCTCAAAGGCGCCGGGCACGGTCAGCCGCTCGAAGGTCGCGCCCGCCTCGGTGAAGACCTGCTCCGCACCCTTGAGCAGCGCATCCGCGATATCCCCGTAATAGCGGGCCTCGACGATGAGGATGTGGGGAGCGCCAGGCATCACACAGCCACCATCAGCCGGCCTGAGGTTTGCCGATCGGCCGGCATTCCTTCACGCTCAACCCGTAACCCTCGAGGCCGACATAGGTGTGCTGGGCGTTGGACAGGAGAATCATGTTGCGCACGCCGAGGTCCCAGAGGATGTGAGCGCCGACGCCGATGTCGCGCAACTCGTTGACGTCCGAGGGGTCTTCGCCGCCCCGCGCGGTGAGACGATCCGACAGGCTGGTCGGTACCGGCTCGCGGATCAGGACCACGACCCCACGCCCCGCTTCTCCGATCATTTCCAGGGCCGCCTGGAGCTCGCCGCTCTTGCCGCTGGTGCTGTCGCCGAGAACGTCGTCGAGCAGGTTCAGCGCATGGACCCGCACGAGCGCCGGCTCGGCGCCGCCAAGGTCGCCCTTCCACAAGGCTACATGCTCGCCATAGCCGACCTTGGTCCGGTAGACGGCCAGGTGGAAGTCGCCCCCGAAGCGGCTCTTGAACTCGGTCTCCAGGGTGCGCTCCACCAGCTCATCGTAGTGCCGCCGGTAGGCGATCAGGTCCGAGATGGTAGCGATCTTGAGGCCGTGAAGCTGGGCGAAGGCGATCAGGTCGTCGCGCCGCGCCATGGTGCCGTCGTCGTTCATGATCTCGCAGATCACACCGGAGGGATTGAGCCCGGCCAAGCGCGCGAGATCCACTGCCGCCTCAGTATGCCCGGCGCGCACCAATACGCCGCCGTCGCGCGCCACCAGCGGAAACACGTGGCCGGGCGTCACCAAGTCGCTGGGCCCGTTGCCGGGGTCGATTGCGGTGGCGATGGTGTGGGCGCGATCCGGCGCCGAGATGCCGGTGCTCACCCCCTCCTTGGCCTCGATCGAGACGGTGAAGGCGGTCTCGTGCCGGCTCTCGTTGTGGCGCGGCATGAGCGATAGGCCGAGCTCGCGCACCCGCTCCGGCATGAGGGCGAGGCAGATCAGGCCGCGGCCGAACCTGGCCATGAAGTTGATCGCCTCAGGCGTCGCCATCTGGGCCGGGATCACCAGATCGCCCTCGTTCTCCCGGTCCTCGTCGTCGACCAGGATGAACATTCGGCCGTTGCGGGCTTCCTCGATGATCTCGTCGGCGGGCGAGATCACCTCGCTGAAGGTCGCGCGCCAGGGTTCTTGTTTCAACTCGGCCATCTAAGCTCTCTTTTGCATGAGGCGCTGAAGGTAGCGCGCCACCAGGTCGATTTCCAGGTTGACGGCGCTGCCGACCTCGAGCCCGCCGAAGGTGGTCACCGCCGCGGTGTGGGGCACGATGTTGATTCCGAAGCGGCAAACGCCGCCATTTTCGACAGGCTCGTCGCTCACCTCGTTGACGGTCAAGGAAACGCCGTCGAGGGCCGCCGAGCCCTTGGGCGCGATGAAGGGCGCGAGCGCCGCCGGCGCGGCGAAGGTGAAACGCTGGGAGTCGCCCTCGCGCCGGCGCTCCACCACC
>CALJXB010000129.1 GCA_937974415.1 uncultured Kiloniellales bacterium | reverse complement strand
CGTCACGTTGAGTGAGCTATCGCCATAGCCCGAAAACCGGACGCGCACCGTTTCGCTATTGATTCGGGGATGGGCGTGCAGCATTTCCCGGAGTTTGGCGAGAAAATAACGGAGTTGATCGGCCGTGGTCTCATAGCGCAGGCCGATAACCTCGTTGATCAGCATTTCGTCGCACCTTGCCCAGTTCACGATCTCCATGTTAGCGAACTGCGCGTTTGGAACTGAAATAGTGGTGCGATCAATCGCCCGTAGCTGCGTGGACCGTATGCCGATTTCCTCCACCGTGCCCGTCTTATCACCGAAAGAGCAGAAGTCACCAACCCGTATCGGTTTGTCCGCGAAGAGAATGAAACCACCTATGATGTTTTCCAGAGTTGGCCTCACGGCGAGCGCAATCGCGAGAGCGCCAACACCCAGACCGGCGATAAGCGGAGCTACTGGGATACCAAAGGATTCGGCGGCGACCACAGCAATGTAAATGACAACAACCACAGCGACCAAGCGGGTAACCGTACGGATCAGCTGCGAGTTCAGACTTGCCGAGCGTAAGCGTTTAGAATTGATAACACCTTCCCCAATTCGTGAGACAATTTGTGCTGCGAGCCAAGCTGCAGCCCCATAGGTCGCTGCTGTAACGACAAACTCGATCCCTATTAGTGGAATACCGGTAACATTGATCGCATCGCCCGCGAGAATAGAGACGAGCGGCATCGCGAGAATTACGAAGATACTGGTCAGCGGCTTGCCAAATTGAAGTAAAGCACTGACGCCAAGGAACTTTTTATCCCACCACTTGCCACAAATATAGACGATGCCTGTGGCAATAACGACAAAGGCAAGGAGCAAAGCCAGACTAATCCACTGCCACAGGGTTTGCCCGGCAACAACTGTGCGAGACCACAGAGGCAGGTTATCAACCCAAGTGCGTGGCAGCAGTAACCCAGGTCCATAAATAAAGTCTTCGTACGCTCCAATCGAGGCCCCGGCCTTGTATGGTAGGGGCCTTGCGAGCTCATAGAATTGTTCGAGCAGTTCAACCGTCCGTCTGCTGAAAAGGAAGGCACCGGTACGCGGCCCTTCTTGGATTTGGACTATGGTGAGTTCTGTATCCGGTACGGTCCACTGCGTCAGCCCGGTCTCTGTCACTGATGCTGCATCCGGGATCTTTTCGAAATCCGGTAACTCAATACGATCCAGGATCTCATTGAGCAGAAGGGCCTTCTCGGTGCCAATCGATTCTCGAGTTGCAAGCGGAATTGCGCTCAGATCCAAGGTCAGCGCTGCCCGCCGCATCGAACGTCTTATGGCCTCCGGAGATACCTCGTGGCGCATCCGGTTGATGCCCGCGTTCGTATCTGCGATGAAACTGCGTAAGGTTGCGCGTGGGCTATCCACCTGTGGGGGGCGCAATGGGTATGGCGTGAATTCCAATAATACGGCGCGGCTGTCTTCTTGTTTGCTCTGGGCCCAGCTTTGTTGTGACGATGCCTGCCAGGCACACAGAATGAGAGCTACGTGAACAGCGAGAAAGAAAAACCGTGAAGTTAGCTCCCTCGCCAGCAGTCGTGAATTTTCGTATTGTAGCCGCCCCATTTCTCCTCCAATAACAACTAACATCGTCTGAACTCTATCGGTCATACTCGGGCTAAGACAAGAATGCTGCTGCCGCCTTTTGACCCAAATGCGACATTCGGCCAGCGTATGGCGGGCGCGGTTTCGTCTCGCTACCGCTACTCCAGATGCTCATTGAAAAACTGGTACAGTTCCTTCTGCGCGTCTAGCGACTCCGGCACGTAACGGAGCAGGTTCTGCATATAGTCGCCGTGGGTTTGCCCGTCGTAGACGTGGAGATCCGCCACCACCCCGGCTGCCCGCAGGGCGCGGTGCATCCGCACGGTGTCGCTGAGGAGCAGGTCCCGCGTACCGGAGATCAGGATCGTCGGCGGAAATCCTTTCAGATCGCCGTTGACCGGCGACAGGAGCGGGTTTGAGGGATCTGCCTCGCCGACATAGAGATCAATGGCGCCCGCTATCATTCCCTCTCGCGCGCCCAGCGGATCGAGCCCTTGCAGGGTGAGCCACGTGTCGCTGACGTTCTCAAGGTCGGTGGCTGGCGTGCCGGCGAACACCGCACCCGGGAGCGGCTCACCAAGCTCCTTGAGTCTGAGGACCGTCGCGAGCGCGATATTGCCGCCCGCTGAGGTGCCAAAGAGCGCGGTCTTGGTGGCGTCTTGGTCCTCGGTCACTTCCCGCCACACTGCAAGCGTGTCGTCGATAGCTGCGGGGAAGGGATGGAGCGGCGGCCGGCGATAGTCAACCGATACGACCTTCACTTCAAGACCACTGGCCGCCCAGACCGCTTCGCGTAGGGCGCTGTCGCCACCGCCAAAGACCCAGGCGCCGCCGTGTACATGGACGAAAACACGGTCTCCCCAGCCTTCATCGACCTCCTTGGGCGTGACAACATAAGCTCGGACACTGGCGATGTCCCGAACTTCATAAGTCACCTCATTGAACTCGGCAGCCTGACGCCCAAGCTCTTCGCCAGCTGCATCGAAAAGCGCCTGGAATTCTAGCCAAGCCTCCGTCGTTTCGGGCGCCGGGATAACCGGCGGGATTTGACGCTCCCTGACAACCTCGATCATTTCCGGCGAGAGGCCGACGGGTGCGGGGATGGTGCGCTCCCCCAATGTTGTGACGCCAGGGAATATCGGAGGGAGTTCCTGTGCGAAAGCCGGTGTAGAGACGAACAGCGCAACAGCGATCGAACTGCCTAGATGGTGAAAGATCTTGGTACTCATGGCGGCTGACGGGCTCCCCTTCGACGAATTGCGGCTGGATCAAATCGGAGTCAGTCCCCCCGATCAAGGCTCATTTCATCGCGGACGTGGTTTGCGTCCCAGGCCCAGTCAAAGAGTCTCAGAGAACTACTGGATCGCAGTGCCCCTAATGAGACCTCGAATGACTGCTCTTGGCTACTTCCGGGCATTCAAACGGGTAGGTCCGAGTGACCGCTTTGCTCCCGAAAGCGGTCACTCAGCAACGCTGCAAGAGCACACCTGTTTAATGTAGGCAGGTGTCAGCCAAGATCGGGTTCAGTAGCTTTAAAGCTTTCGACCTTGTTTAGAGCCTCCCACCATTCCGCAACACCCGGAACAGCTAGCAAGCGCTCGGCGTCTGGTGTGAGCGACACATAGAAAAAAATTGGCCCCAAAAAGAGATCCGCCAAGCTCAGTTTTTGTCCAGCGATCCACGTGTCATCACCCTTAATCTCCATAAGAAGGCTAAGGAGTGTTTCGCTTTCCTTGAGACAAGCGGCACGAGCGTCGTCATTTGCACCGCCAATGAGATCCGGAAACAGATGGTATCCAGCGACGCCGACTAGAGCTTTATAGCCATAGCTATTAATGAGGCTGATTGCCTCATTCATACGGGCTCGGTCCTTTGGCGTGTCAGCAATGAAAGAGGGTCCGGGGCGAGCCTCGTCGAGATAGCGGCAAATCGCATCCGTTTCGCGAATCCTAGTTCCATCAATATCCAGAACCGGCACCTTTCCGAAAGGATGGCGCTCCAGGTGCTCTGGTTGTCTTGGTTCGCCGGCAAGCACATTCACTGGAACTTGATCGTATTCTACACCTTTTTCGCGGAGAACCATCCGAACGGTGCGAACGTAAGTGGACCCGTCGAAACCGTAAAGGACCGGCTTGTCAGACATGTTATCCCCCAATCTTTCTATGAGTGGCTCACCCCTCGAAAGCTAATTGCTTTGATCGACGATGTGAACCGCTCCAATTGCTTTCGCTCTTGCCGAAGTCGGCGGCGGCCATTCAACGTCGATGACGGCGCCCACCCAACAACATCCTGTTGTCCGTTTCTGACTAGATCCTGCCCCTGGGGCGCCCATCTCTGAACGGCAGCTTAGAGGCGGTTTCCGGCCCCCCAGCCCGCGAGCGGTCCCTTTCACGTCGCAACGGCCGCTTTGCCCTCAAAGGCAGCCGTTCCCGGTGGATACCCCGACCGGCAGGAGTTGACCGATAGCGTTGAAAAAGTCTGGGCGGCTCGGGGCTCGTTCTGATTCACTCCGGTTGTTGGGAACGAGCTCGGAGCGGGTCGATGATGGGTCGATTGGACGGCGGCACGGAGAAGCTGTTTTACGCGTTCTCGCTGGAGGAGGCGGTTCCC
>CALJXB010000128.1 GCA_937974415.1 uncultured Kiloniellales bacterium | reverse complement strand
CGAGCTCGCGGTCGATGTCCTGATCCACCTGCACCGCGCGGCGGATGCGAGCGCGCTGGCCGCCGAGCCCCTGCCGGACTACGACGACGGCCGCCTGCTCCAGGAGGCCGTGCTGTTGACCGACTGGTATCTGCCGGCGCTCAGAGGCGTCGAGACGCCGGCGCCGGTGCGAGACGCCTATATCGAGGCCTGGCGGGCGGTCTTCCCGCTGACCCGGCGTATCCCGGCGACGCTGGTGCTGCGCGACTATCACGTGGATAATCTGATGGTCCTGGACGGGCGTTCCGGGGTGGCCGGCTGCGGCCTGCTCGATTTCCAGGACGCGGTCGTCGGGCCGCGCAGCTACGACCTGGTGTCGCTGCTCGAGGACGCCCGGCGCGACATTTCCGGAGATCTCGCCGCCGACATGATGGCGCGCTATCTTGCGGCTTTCCCCGAGACCGATCCGGCGGCGTTCCGGGCCAGCTACGCGATTCTCGGCGCCCAGCGCAGCGCCAAGATCATCGGCATTTTCACCCGCCTGTGCCGACGCGACGGCAAGAGCCGGTACCTGGACCACATCCCCCGGGTCTGGCGCCTTCTCGAGGGCGATCTGGTGGCCGGCGAACTGGCCCCGGTCCGGGCCTGGTTCGACCAGGTCCTGCCGCCGGACGAGCGGCGGGTCCCGTCGGCGGAGGCGGCATGAGCGCGGCCTCGGGCAAAGCGCAGCGCGCCATGGTGCTGGCGGCCGGGCGCGGCGAGCGCATGCGGCCGGTGACCGATCGCGTGCCGAAGCCGCTGATCGAGGTCCGCGGCAAGGCCATGCTGGATTGGGCGCTGGATTACCTGGCCGCCGCCGGCATCGCCGAGGCGGTGGTGAATCTGTACCACCTGGGCGACCAGATTGAGGCGCACGCCCGCGGCCGCCAGCGGCCCCGCATCACCTTCTCGCGCGAGACGGAATTGCTCGATACCGGCGGCGGCGTGGCGGCAGCCCTCGCCCAGCTCGGGCCCGGCGCCTTTTACGTGCTGAACGGCGACGTCGTGTGGCTCGACGGCCTGCAGCCGACCCTGGAGCGGCTCGCCCAGGCCTGGAACGAGGACGAGATGGACGCCCTCCTGCTCCTGCAGCCGGTGACCGACGCCTACGGCTACGACGGCCCCGGCGACTTCGCCATGGATCCCGTCGGGCGGCTGTGCCGGCGCCGTGAGCGCGAGATCGCGCCCTTCGTCTTCGCCGGCGTCCAGGTGCTTCATCCAAGGCTCTTCGACGCGGTGCCCGAAGGCGCGTTTTCGCTCAATCTCCTGTATGACCGGGCCATCGAAAGCGAACGGCTCTGGGGCCTGAGGCACGACGGTCGCTGGTTCCACGTCGGAACTCCGGAGGCCATTCAAGGCGCGGAAGACGCCTTGCATGACTTGAGCGCCACCGCGGTCCAAAAATGACCGAAACGCCGGCCCGGGTTTATTCCATAGCGCCGGAGGCCTCCTTTCTCGACGCCTTGGCCGCCGGCCTGCTGGCACGCTGGGGCGAAACGCCGACTGAGCTATCGCAAGCCCTCGTTTTCCTGCCGACCCGGCGCGCCTGCCGCGGCCTGCAAGACGCCTTCCTGCGGGCCTCGGGGGGGCGTCCCCTGCTGCTGCCGCGCATGCTGCCGCTGGGCGATCTGGACGAGGACGAGCTGCTGCTGGCCGGCGACGAAACCGCGCAGGGCGAGGATTTGATCGAGGGTCTGCCGCCGGCCATCTCGCCGCTCCGCCGGCAACTGTTGCTGGCCCGGCTGATCCTCGCTTGGAGCCGGGCGACCAAGATCGGTCGGGCCGTCACGATGCCGCGCGAGGACCAGGCGGTCCGCTTGGCGGCGGAGCTGGCGCGGTTTCTCGACCAGGTGGAAACCGAGGGCCTGGACTTCGCTGGGCTGGCCGGCTTGGTCGGTGGCGAGCACGCCCGGCATTGGCAGGACGTCCTCGAATTCCTCGGCATCATCACCGACCAGTGGCCCCAGGTACAGGCGCTGCAAGGCGTCATCGGGGCGGGCGAGCGCCGGCGCCGGCTGCTGTTGGCGCAGGCCGAAGCCTGGGCCGCCACGCCGCCCGCCGGCCCGGTGATCGTGGCTGGCTCGACCGCCAGCGTGCCGGCGGTGGCCGAGCTGGTCGCTGCCGTGGCCGGGCTGCCGTCGGGCGAAGTGGTTCTGCCCGGCCTCGACCGTGCCGCGAACGAGGCCAGTTGGGCCGCCATCGCCGAGGATCCAGGACATGCCCAACATGGCCTGGCCCGTCTATTGGCTCGTCTCGAGCTCACACGTGAGGACGTTGAGGAATGGCCCTGGTTGCCCGACCCGACGGCCGCGCCTGGCGACCCGACCCGCAGCGCCTTCGTCAGTTGGGCGCTGCGGCCGGCCGGCACGACGGCCGACTGGCGCCACGCCGCCACGGCTCTGCCGCCGGGCCAGGTGGTGCGGGCCTTGGAGGGCGTGCGCCGCATCGACTGCGCCACGTCCAACGAAGAGGCAGCCGTCATCGCCCTGCTGATGCGCGAGGCCCTGGAATCCCCCCACGAGACCGTCGCGCTGGTGACCCCCGACCGGACCCTGGCCCGCCGGGTGGCGGCCGAACTGGGGCGATGGCAGATCGCCGCCGACGATTCGGCCGGGTTGCCGCTGGCCGAGACGCCCTGCGGCAGCTTCTTGCGCCTGACGGCCCAGCTGGCGGCCGGCGCGCTCTCGCCGGTCGACCTGCTTGCCGCTCTCAAGCACCCGCTTGCCGCCGGCGGCCTCGCCGTTCCGGATTTCCGTCGCCGGGCGCGGCTGCTCGAGACCGAGGTGCTGCGCGGGCCGCGGCCGGCGCCTGGTTTCGACGGCTTGAAACAGGCCTTGAAGGCCAGCAAGGCGCCCAAGCACCTCACCTCCTGGGTCGCCGGGCTGGCCAAGCTGGCCGCGCCCGTCGCCAAGGCCCTTAAGTCCAAGCGGCCCAATCCCGAACGGGTCGTGGACGCGCACATCGCCTTTGCCGAGGCCTTGGCGGCCAGCGACCGGAACTCCGGCAGTGAGCGCCTCTGGGCCCAGGAAGCCGGCGAGGCGGCGTCGGCCTTCATGTCGGAGCTGCGCCAGTCTGCCGCCCATGGCCCGGCCCTCGGCGGCGAGCGCTATCCCGCCCTGCTGACGGAGCTGATGGTGTCCCAGGTGGTGCGGCCGCGCTTCGGCCGCCACCCGCGCCTCGCCATCCTGGGGCCGCTGGAGGCGCGGCTGCAACATTTCGACGTGGTGATTCTGGGCGGCCTCAACGAGGGAACCTGGCCGGCCCAGGTGGATGCGGGACCCTGGCTGAGCCGGCCGATGCAGGCCGAGTTCGGCCTGAGCCTGCCGGAGCGGCGCATCGGCCTTTCGGCCCACGACTTCGCCCAAGCCTTCGCCGCGCCGCGTGTAGTGCTGACCCGTGCCGGCCGGGTCGAGGGCACGCCAACCGTGCCGTCGCGCTGGCTGCTGCGGATCGACGCGCTGCTGGCCGCCCTCGGCTGTCCCAACGCCCTGGATAGCGACGGGGAACGCAGTCGGGCCTGGGCCGACGCCCTAGATCGGCCCAAGGCGGTATCGCCCACACCGCCGCCGGCCCCACGGCCCCCGCTGGCGGCCCGGCCGCGCCGCCTCTCGGTGACCCAGATCGAGACTTGGATGCGCGATCCCTACGCGCTCTATGCCCGCCACATCCTGGGCCTCAAGCCGCTCGATCCGCTCGATGCCGACCCAGGCGCGGCCGAGCGCGGTACCCTGGTGCACGAGGCGCTTGAGGCCTACCTCAGGGCCCATCCCAAGGCGCCTCCCGCCGACCCCCTGGCGGCGCTGCTCGACGAAGGCCGCAAGGTCTTCGAGCCCCTGCGCGCCCGGCCCGGCCTTTGGGCGTTTTGGTGGCCGCGTTTCCTGCGCCTCGCCGAGTGGTTTGCGGCGGTCGACCGGAACCTCCGCGGCGCCGGCCGGGTGGCCTGGCCCGAGGCTCGCGGCGAGGTGGCGCTGGACGGCCCCGCCGGACCCTTCACCTTGACGGCCAAGGCCGACCGCGTCGACCGGCTGGCCGACGGCGGCCTGGTGATCGTCGATTACAAAACGGGCGAGCCGCCCAAGCTGGGCGACGTGAAGCAGGGCTTAGCCCCGCAATTGCCGCTCGAGGCCGTGATCGCCCAGGCCGGCGGTTTCGAGGGCGTGCCCGGCGGTGCGGTTGCGGCGCTGCAATACTGGCGGCTGAGCGGCGGCGAGCCGCCCGGCGAGATCGCGCCGGCTAAGGCCGATCCGGCGGATCTGGCCGAGACCGCGCGCGCCGGCCTGGCTCGGCTGATCGCGTGCTTCGACGATCCCGAGACCGGCTATGCCGCGGTTCCGCGTCCCCTGCAGGCGCCGCGCTTCAACGACTATGCCCATCTGGCGCGACTCAAGGAGTGGTCGCTCGGCGGCGGCGGTTCGGACTCGATGCCATGAACGGCCCGTCGGGCCATACCGCGAAGGCCACGGAGGGTCAGCGGCGTGCCGCCCGTCCCCAGGCCTCGGCCTGGGTGACCGCCTCGGCCGGCACCGGCAAGACCAAGGTGTTGACCGACCGGGTGTTGAGCCTGCTGCTCGACGGCACCGACCCGGCCAAGATCCTGTGCCTCACCTTCACCAAGGCGGCGGCGGCGGAGATGGCCAATCGCCTGGCCAAACGCCTGGCGCACTGGGCCAGCGCGCCGGACGAAGACGTGGCAAGCGACCTCTCCGAGCTGCTCGGCCGACCGGTGGACCTGAACCTGATCCCGACTGCGCGGGAACTTTTCGCGCGGGTCCTGGACACGCCCGGCGGCATGAAGATCCAGACCATCCACGCCTTCTGCCAAGCCTTGCTCGGCCGCTTCCCCCTGGAGGCCGGCGTGGCGCCGCATTTCCAGGTGCTCGACGAGCGCACCGCTGCCGAGATGCTCGATTCGGCCCGGGTCGAGGTCTTGTCCTCGGGCCTCGAAGACGAAAACACGGAGCTGGCCTGGGCGGTGCGCGAGGTCGCGGTCCACCGTAACGAGCAGGGTTTCGCGGAGCTGATCGATGAACTGCTTGGCGAACGCGATCGGTTCGCCCGGATGATAATCGATTGTGGGGGCTTGGAGGGTGCCGTCGCGGTGGTCTTCGAGCGCCTGGGCGCGGACCCGGATGCCACCGCCGAAGATCTCCTCCGCGACGGCTGTGCCGATTCAGCACTGGATCGCATGGGGCTGGACCTGCTGGCCGAGGCGCTTGCCGGCGGCACCGCGGCCGAGCACGGCAAGGCTGGCGTGCTGCGGGATTGGCTGGCGGCAGATGCCGGGGAACGGTCCGCCGGCTTCGAGGCTTACCGCGGGCTCTTCCTGACCAAAGAGGGGCAGCCGCGCAAGACCCTGTTGACGGCACGGGCGCAAGCCGCGGTACCGGGGGCGCTGGATATCGCGGCGGCCGAGGCAGAGCGCCTGGTGTATTTGACCAAGGCCGTCAACGCCCAAAAAGTGGCGCAGGGCACGGTCGCGGTCCTGCGTTTGGGTCAGGCGATCCTGGCGGCTTACGGCCGGCACAAACGAGCCCGTGCGCTCTTGGACTACGACGATCTGATCTACGGCGTGCGCGACCTGTTGGTCGATACCGGTGTTGCCTGGGTGCAATTCAAACTGGACGGCGGCATCGACCACCTGCTGGTCGACGAGGCCCAGGACACCAACCCGGAGCAGTGGCAGGTGATCCGGATTTTGAGCGAGGAATTCTTCGCTGGGGAGGGCGCGCGCGAGCAAAACCGGACCGTGTTCGCGGTGGGCGACGCCAAGCAATCGATTTACAGCTTTCAGCGCGCCCGACCCGAGGCCTTCGCCGAGATGCGCCGCGACTTCGCACTGCGTGTGCGCGATGCCAAGCAGGATTGGACCGACGTCAGTCTCGCGGTCTCCTTCCGCTCGGTGCCGGCAGTGCTGCAGGCGGTCGACGCCGTTTTCGCCGAGCCGGAGGCGCGCGGCGGCGTGCTGACAGAGGGCGAGGCCATGCACCACGAGGCCGTGCGCGAGGGCGAAGCCGGCCTGGTCGAGCTGTGGCCGCCAGTCGATCCCGAGGCGGCGCCGGTACCGGAGCCTTGGGAGCCGCCGACCACGATGGAGACCCACCTGCCAGCGCCGAGCCGGCTGGCCGATCTGATCGCGCAAAAGATCCACTTTTGGACCCGCGACCCGGCCGGGGCCGACGATCCTCAGAGCCACCTCGAGTCGAAAAACCGGCGCCTTCAGGCGGGCGACGTCATGGTGCTGGTGCGCCGCCGCAATGCCTTCGTCGACGATTTGGTACGCGCCTTGAAAGAGCGCGAAGTGCCGGTCTCCGGCGTCGACCGCCTGGTCCTGACCGATCATTTGGCGGTCATGGACTTGGTGGCCCTGGGCCGGGCGCTCCTGCTGCCGGAGGACGACCTCACTCTGGCCACGGTGCTTAAGGGGCCGCTGATCGGGCTCGCCGAAGACGAGCTCTTCACGCTCGCCTATGGCCGCAAAGGTACGCTGTGGAGCGCGCTGTCTGCCCGGGCTGGCGACGGCGGCGTTTTCGCTGCGGCCTTCGACGAGCTTCACGACTTGCGCGGGCTGGCCGACTACCTGCGCCCGTTCGAGCTGTTTGCCGAAGTTCTCGGGCCGCGGGGCGGGCGCCGCCGCCTAGCGGCCCGGATGGGCCGCGACGCCATCGATCCGATCGAGGAATTCCTCTCCCTGGCGATCCTCTACGAGCGGGAGTCCGTGCCCTCCTTGGAGGGCTTTCTGCATTGGCTGGAGATGGGCGCCCAGGTGGTCAAGCGCGACCTGGAGCAAGGTGCGGGCGCAGTCAGGGTGATGACGGTCCACGGCGCCAAGGGGCTGCAGGCGCCGGTGGTCTTCCTGCCCGACACCCGGCAGACCCCGCGCGGCAGCTCGGCGCTCTATTGGCTGGGCGCCGGCCCAGGGACTGGCCCGGGGACCGCTGCGCAGGGCGGTGCGGCTTTCCCCCTCTGGCCGATCCGCCAGGCCTACGACGGCGACCTGGGCGCGGCCGCCCGCGCCCGGGCCGCCGACTCCCGGAACGACGAGTACCGGCGTCTGCTCTACGTCGCCATGACCCGGGCCGAGGACCGGCTTTACATCTGCGGCTGGAACACCTCGAAGGCCGCCCCGGAGGGCTGTTGGTACCACCTGATCGAGCGGGCGCTCGAGAAAATCGCCGAACCGGTGAGCTTCGACTTCCGCAAGGACATCGCCGGCGGCTGGTCCGGGCCCGGCCTGCGCCTGGTCTCGCCCCAACTCCGCGAACCCGAGGCGATCGCCGCCGAAGCCGGCCCGCCGACGGCGGGGCCCCTGCCCGCCTGGGCCGGCACCCCGGCGCCGGACGAACCGGCGCCGCTCCGGGCCCTCGCACCGTCGCGGCCGTCCGAGCCGGAGCCAGGCCTCATCTCGCCCCTGGGCGGCGATCAAGGCCATCGCTTCCGGCGCGGGCTGATCACCCACAAACTTTTGCAATTCCTGCCCGATTCGCGGCCGGCGGCGCGCGCCGAAGCCGCCCGGAAATTCCTCGCCCGTCCGGTCCTGGGCCTTTCGCAGGCCCAGCAGCGGTCCATTCTGGACGAGACCCTGGCGGTCATGGGCGCGCCCGAGTTCGCTCCCCTGTTCGCCGCCGGCAGCCGGGCCGAAGTCCCCGTGGCGGGCGTCGTCGAGGGCGCCAAGGGCCCGGAGGCGATCTCCGGCCAGGTCGACCGGCTGGCGGTGGAGGACGATCGGGTGCTGATCGTGGATTACAAGACCAATCGCCCGCCGCCCGAGCGCGAAGCCGACGTGCCGCCGGTTTATTTGCGGCAGATGGCGGCCTACCGCGCGCTTTTGGCGGAAATCTACCCTGAGCGCCGCATCGACTGCTTCCTGCTGTGGACCGACGGCCCGCGTCTGATGCACATCAGCCCTGCGCGACTCGCGGCTCACGCGCCTTGACGTTGCGGGTGCCGGCTCCCTACATTCCGTCAACGATTG
>CALJXB010000127.1 GCA_937974415.1 uncultured Kiloniellales bacterium | reverse complement strand
CCTGCTCGAGCTCCAAGAACCTCGGGCTGGTATAGGCTTCCGCCGGCAGGCCGTGTTTCACCGGCCCGGCGGCCTGGAATCGCGTCAGGGACTCCGAATCGACGATATCCCGCAGCCAATCGTTCATGTCATGGCCTCCTTCAAGCCCGCCTCCTGTCTCCGACGGGGCGCTTCGAAATGCCCAAAGTAACCGGCCGCGACTGTATCCGAATTCGGCCCATGCGGTCAAATTTTGTGATCACACATCACAAAATTCCGATCCACGGCGCTTTAGCCTCGAAGCGGGCTGCGCCGATTGCTAGACTCGGGGCCCCCCGCAAGAATTCGTGAGCCCCTACGACAGCAACGGCGCCGTATCGAGATCCATGACAGCCAGCAAATCCGCCGCGCCGACCCGACACCCCGCCCGCAAGAAGCTGGCTCACGCCCCCTTGGTGCGCCAGACCCTGCAGGACCAGCTCTACCAGCGGGTCCGGGACGCGCTCGCCGGCGGCAGCTTTCTGCCCGGCGAGAGCGTGACCATCCGGGCCTTGGCGGAGCAGTTCGAGACCAGCACCATGCCGGTGCGCGGGGCGCTCCGGCGGCTGGTGAGCGAGGCGTCCCTGGAAATGCTGCCGAACCGGACCGTGCGGGTGCCGCCCTTGAGCGCCGCGCGCCTGGTGGAACTTTGCCGTATACGCGGCGCGCTCGAGTGCCTGGCGACGGAGCTGGCCGCGGCGAAGCTCACCAACCAACAGATTCTCCGGCTCGACCGGGCCTGCGACGATATGGAGGCGGCCTTGGACGGCCAGGTGCCCGGGCACTACCTGCGGCACCACCGGGCCTTTCATTTCGGAATCTACAAGGCGGCCGATAGCCCCTTGCTACTGGCCATGATCGAGAATACCTGGGTCCAGCTCGGGCCTTATCTGCACTTCTTTTTCGGCCAGTCGGGAGTCGTCGAAACTCCCGAGGTGTACCACCGGGAGATCGTCGCGGCGCTCAGGGCCCGGGACGGCGAGGGTGCGGCCCAGTCGGTGGCTCGGGACGTCCAGTCCGCCGCCCTCGCGCTCGCGGAGTCCGACCGCCTGGCGGACTAGCAAGCGTACAAATCAGCCTCCTCGTTCTTCGAGAAAGCGGCCGACTTTCTCCAGCACCTGATCGAGAAGGGCCTGTTGGGCTTCGTTGCTGGCCCAGGCCACGTGGGGCGTGAGGATAAAGTTCGGCCGGCCCGCCAGCTCGAGCAGCGGGTTGTCGGCGCCGATCGGCTCGCTGCTGGCAACGTCGAAGCCGGCCCCGGCGATGCGGCCCTCCCGCAGGGCCTCGACCAGGGCCGCTTCGTCCACCAGGCCGCCTCTCGCGGTGTTGATCAGGAGGGGCCGGCGCGCCATGAGCCGGAACTCCGCGGGGCCGATCAGGTTGCGGGTCTCGTCGGTGAGCGGGCAGTGGAGCGATAGGACGTCGCTGGTCGCCAGGACCTCGGCGAAGGCCACGCGGCCCGCGTCCCGCGGCGCAGCGCCCTTGCGTTCGGCGAACACGACCTCCATGGCGAAGCCGCGGCCGATCTGGGCGACGGCGTGGCCGATGGCGCCGCCGCCCAGGATGCCGAGCCGGCGGCCGTGGAGGTCGGAGATCGGGTGGCTGGCCAGGCTGTACTGGCCGGAGGCCTGCCAGGCGCCGGCGGCCATGTCGCCCAGGTAGCCCGGCAGGCTCCGCTGGAGGGCCAGAACCAGGCAGAAGACGTGCTCCGCCACCGTGCGGGTGGCGTAGTCGGTGGCGTTCAGGACCTTGATTTGCCTCGCTTCGCAGGCCGCCAGGTCGATGTGGTCCAGGCCGGTCGAGCAGCAGGCGATCAGCTCCAGCTGGGGCAGTTGGGCGACCAACTCGCCGGGAAAGCCGATGCCGTTGGTGATCGCCACGGTGGCCTCGGCCAGGCGCTCGGCCAGGAGCTCTTCCGGCGTGTCCTCGTAGGCTTGCCAGCGGTGCGGCGGCGCGGGGCGCTTGATCTCGAGCTCGGCGGTGAAGGCGCCCAGGTCGAGGGCGACCACGTTCGGCGGCTGGTCGGGCATGGCATGGCTCCGGTCGTTTAGGCTCCTCTATCGAACCTGGGTCAAGCCCGGGTCATATCCGGATCGAACCCGGGCGAGAGGGCTGTTTATCTTCCTTGGGCGGCCATGCTAGCATGTGTGATCACAGTTTGCCGAGTGGCCACCTTCGGGTGGTTTCGGCGGGACCCTTGGGAGGCTGATCCCGTGTCCAGACCCGCGCCGCGTCCCGGCCTGAGGGACATCGACTACTATATGGTGGGGATCGCCAAGCTGCCGGGCTTCGATCGGGTCTTCAAGCTGTCGTCCAACGAGTCGCCGCTGGGCGCGAGCCCGCGCGCGCTGGAGGCCGCCGGCAAGGTGCTCGAAAACATGCACCGCTACCCGGAGGTGGACATGGAGCGCCTCCAGGAGGCGCTCGCCGTGCGCTTCGGCCTCGAGCCGGGGCGCATCGCCTTTGGCGCCGGCTCCGACGATTTGCTGGCCCGCTTGGTGCAGACCTATGCCGGGCCGGGCGACGAAGTGATCCACAGCGCCCACGCCTATATGCAGTTCCCGATCTATGCCGCAACGGCGGGTGCCCATCCGGTGGCCGCGCCCGACGACGACTTCCGCCACTCGGTGGACGGCATCCTGGGCTGCGTCACCGACCGCACCAAGGTGGTCATCGTTGCCAATCCCGACAATCCCTCGGGGACCCACCTCTCGGGCGCGGAAGTACGGCGGCTGCGGGACAAGCTTCCTGCCGGAGTCCTGCTGATCGTCGACGCGGCCTACGAAGAGTACGCCGCCGCCAACGACTACGAGTCCGGCACGGCCCTGGTGGCGGAGCGCGATGACGTGGTGGTGACCCGGACCTTCTCCAAGGTCTTCGGCCTGGCCGGCCTGCGGGTCGGCTGGTGCTACGCGCCCCCCGAGGTGATCGACCTCCTTAACCGCACCGGCCCGTCGTTCCCGGTCAACCTTGTGGCCAAGGCCGCGGGCCTGGCGGCGCTCGCCGACCGGGCCCACATGGAGGCAGTGCTCGCCCACAACGCCAAATGGCTGCGCCGCTTTTCGGACGCGCTCAGGGATATGGGGTTGGTCGTCTACCCGAGCCAGACCAACTTCGTGCTGGTGCGCTTCCCGGGCAGCGACGGCACTTCGGCGCTGGCGGCTGACCGCGCCCTGCAAAGCCAGGGCATCATCGCCCGCCGCTTCGCGGTGCCCGACTTCGAGGACAAGCTGCGCTTCACCATGGGCCTCGACGACGAGATGGAGGCCGCCATCGCGGCGCTTGGCCAGTTCATGAGCGGGAATCGGGGCTGACGCGCCTAAAGCCCGATATCGGTGCGCATCTCGAAGGCTGCCTCCCAGCCGGGATAGTCGGCCAAGAGGGTGCGGATCTCCGGGCGGTCGAGGAAGACGAAACGCCCGTCCTGCCAATAGGGTGTGCCGTCCAGGGCGACCGTCGTGTCGATCACCGACCAGGCGATCTCGCCCGGCGCGTAGTCGCCGCAGGTGTGGAAGTGGAGATAGCGGGGGCTGGCGAACATGACGTTGCCCCAGCGGTCGATGTTGTCCCGGGCCGCCCCGTCGTAATAGGTCTTGGGATGGATCCCCACGTGCCAGGAGTGGACCACCTGCGGGTCGATGCCGAAGATATCCGCCACCCGGGCGTAGTGATCGCTCATCTTGGCGCAGAGATCTTGATCGCCCTCGAAACCGACGATGCGACCCGACTCGATCACCGCGAAGACTGGCTTGTCCAGGGGCAGGATCTCGGGCTCGTAACTATGCGTCCCGGTTGCCATCAGCCAGTTGGCGAGCGCCACCCGGCCGGACATGGCGGCGCAGGAAATCGGCCGGAAGATGGCTAGCGGGAACAGCTTCAGGGTGAAGTCGGTGACCTCTCCGCCGTTCTCGGCGGCCGGCGGCATGGCGCCGGAGACATCGGTGCCGAGCGGGCAGGTAATGCGAAAGTCGCCGGCCCGATTGAGCTCCGCCTCGAAGCGGCGCAAGACCTCCTGCATGAGGGCATGGGGCAGGGTGCAGAAGTCCGAGGCGAGATAGCCCGCATCGAGCGCGTAGGTCATGGTGCAGGTGCCGCGGCCCGGCAGGCTGGCGAAGCGCACCTGATCGCCGATCCGGCTGAAGAAGATGGTGTGATCGACCTGCTCCATGGCGGCAGCCACGACCTTGGGGAAGGTCTCGGGGCCGTCAAGGGGCGCGGCGGTCCAGAGGCTGTGCACCTGCGCGCCGAGCCGCCGCGCCTCGGCTTCCACTGCGTCGCCGGCGGCCGCGTCGTAATAGCCCGGCTCGGGGTCCTCACGGACCATCAGGACCTGGTCGCCCGACGCCACGCCGACGCAACCGAGGAGGAGATTCTGCGCGCCCTTGCGAAGGTCTTCCGGCGCGGCCCCGGTCTTG
>CALJXB010000126.1 GCA_937974415.1 uncultured Kiloniellales bacterium | reverse complement strand
AACGATGCCGGTGAAGAAGGAGATGATGGGAACCTCTCGCTGGCGCGCGACGGCCCAACTGTTCCGTGGTTCCGTATCGCGCAAAATGTTGCTCCTGAGGACACCTGCTACGTCTCGATCCCAGATCGCGACGGCAACTTGGGTGTCGAAGAGGGTCGACCTCGGGTCAAAGTTGTGCGACCCGACAAGAGCGATCTGCTCGTCGACCACGACGGATTTGCCGTGGAGCCCCACTATGGGGCCGTCAGCTACGACGGGCATTCTATCTGAGGAGGCCTCAGAGCGTCCCCCCGCTTCCACGACGAGTCGGTCATAGCGGGGGATCATTTCCCGGGCGTCGCCGGGCTTTGGCTTGAATTCAAAGATGCGGAACTCAAGGCTCCGCAGTAAACGTTTTCTTTGTTTGATCATGAGTGAGTAAGCCAGAAAGTGATCGATAGAGGCCAGGCTGTTGGTCGATGCGATTATTCGCAGATCGGAGTGGGCCTTTCGAATCTCCTTCAACTCGTCGACGGCTTCGTCGCTAAGCAACAAATAGGGCGTCTGGATGACGAGTTCCTCGCTCGCCTCATTCCACAGGTCCAGGATTCCCTGGTATGAGCTCTTGATTGGCCGCGCCGGATCCGGATCGGGTTCCTCATAAGGCTTTCCCGGAGGGTCGGCGTAGAATTCGACACGCCCCTTCACGCGAAACGCCGGATTTACAAGTATCTTGCGGACATGATCTTGCTCCGACGATTTGCGTGCTATTTCGACCAGGCTGGGTGCTGGAGCTGCCGCAACGTCGAAGAGATGGTGATTCCCGGATATGATATGGGGCCTCACGTCCCGAAGGTAATGGGCCGGAACGGAGTAGTCGTACGCCCAGAATTCCTGAAAGGAATAAACCATGTCTCTGACCACCGGTCCGACCACGAAGATGTCACGGTCTTTGAAGACATAGTCCGGATCGAGATCGAAGTAGCGGTCCTCATGGTTACGACCGCCAAGGATGGCGATTTCCTCGTCAATCACCATGACCTTGTTGTGCATGCGTCGGTTAACGCCGGAAAGGAGGAAGCCGCTGACCGCCAGCTCTATGTATGATGTTTCGAGCTGACCGAATGTTGGGTTGTAGAGCTTGAACTTGAGATTCCTGTGCGCCATTACAATGGAGGCCATCAGTTCTGCGTCACTCACGGTGGAGAGCTGATCGCTCACGATCTTCACATCGACGCCGCGCCGGGCGGCCTTGATCAGCTCGCGGAGCAGGAAAGTCCCGGAAGCGTCCGCTGACCAGATGTATTGCTGAATGTATATCGACTTGCGTGCGGCTCGAATCAGGTGAATGCGCAACAAAAGCGCCTGCTCGCCAATATCGAGCATCCCGACATAGTGAGCGGGATCAGACTCTGAAGCAGCGGCGGTCTTGTCTACCAGAGTCCGGAATGGTGTCGTTTCCGCGCAGTTGGTCTCACTCGCAACGTGACAGGTGCCTTCCTCACTCGGGGTGAACTCAAAGCTCGGAGGTTGCCACTCGCCCGGTGCCGGGGTCGGCGCACAGCCGACAAGCAACAACAGGAAAGGCACCACAAGGAAAATACCGGATTGAAGTGTGTGAAACCGTGCAGGAATCATGGGCGTCTGGATCGATATCGGGATCTTCCGAGGACTGAGGCTGGCAATCACAATCGAATGCATTAACTGCCGAGACAAGCGAGCGAGTCATTGAGGTTGATCAATCCCTAGTGACGGCCCCTACTTCGCTGTTCGATTTCGGAACGTCACTCTCGAAGTAACGCCAGGCAGCATTGCGACTTGTAGCCCCGCCAG
This sequence comes from uncultured Kiloniellales bacterium, assembly GCA_937974415.1. Taxonomy (GTDB): domain Bacteria; phylum Pseudomonadota; class Alphaproteobacteria; order Kiloniellales; family JAKSDN01; genus CALJXB01. The sequence goes on along the minus strand of CALJXB010000126.1, from coordinate 4,500 downwards.
ATCCATAATCCATTTTGCGCCTCAGCGCCACGAGACCCAGAGCGCCATCCGCGGACCGGTGAAGGAACAGATTCACCGCGAATTGGGGCTATGAAACTGGCGATTGGCCCGGCAACTTGATCTGAGTCAACGCGTTTGCCGCTCGAATCTCGTTTATCGTAATGATGTAGTGTCCTGAAAACTCAAGGTGTCTATGCCCAAGAGCAAGCGCCACATCCGGTTGAAGCTGGCATTGGCGTCGAAGGTTGGTTTCGCGATTGTCGCGGTTCTCGCTCTTGCCACGGCGTGTAGCGGGCCACTGCCCAAGACCAGTGAGATCGACGAGTCGCCGTGGCAGACCTTCGACGAGGCCATGACGGCCTATGAGTCGATCGTGCCGCTTCAGACCACGGCGGAAGACCTCAAGGCCATGGGTTACGATCCTTTTACCTCGCCGAACGTCCGTGTGCTGTCCTATCTCGAAGTCATCGAGCGCTTCATGCCCAAGGATGCCATCCACGTCGAGGACTTGGATGCGGCTCTGCGAAACTGCATCGAGGCAGGATCGAAGTGCTGGGCTTACGAAGTCACGCCTCAGTTCGTTCACAAAGAGCGAGAGGGCAACGTCGTCCTCGATATTTTCGGCTTCAAGCGCACCACTGTGACGACTGGCTGGCGCTTCACCGCGATCGTGGTCCTCAAGACCGATATGGTCCACTACAAGATTTGGGAAGGCACGCCCAGTATCATGGAAGAGAAAACCGCGACCAAACCCTTGGGGCCGCTTCAGGAGGTCGACGACATCGTTACGCGCACGGTTGCGCCATGAAGGGGCGAGTTCACGCACGATGCGAATTGGCGCAGCGCCGCGGCGGGGAGCTTACCATGCGCAGCCTTTTGGCATTCGTCGCCTTGCTGTTTTTGACCGACCCGACCTGGGCGGGCCAGTCGGGAAGGGAGTTTCTCGAACTTTGCGACCAGGGTGATTCCTGGTCCGAGGGCTACTGCGTCGGTTATGTCGCGGGAGCCGGCGAGATGTTGGATGGGCTACTTTTGGAAGACAGCGTCCGGGCAGCCTTCGACGGCAAAATATTCTGTCTGCCTGACGATGTCACCAAAGGCACGGTGCGCGACCGGGTTTTGGAATTCCTGCGCGAGCACCCCGACATAACCGATCTGGAAATGACCAGTATCACCTGGGCCGCGCTGATCGAAATCTACCCGTGCGATTGAGGTTTTCGATACAGCCCAAAGACTCGATGCCGGCGACTACGGCTCAGCCGACCGGCCTGACGTCGAAGGCGATGCTGATGCGCTTATCCGCCGCCTCGAACGGCACGGTGCGGTGAAACACGAAGGAGGGGAAGAGCACCATCAGGCCCTCCTCGGGACGGACCAGTTTGAGATCCGGCTCCGCCGTGGCCCGGTAGCGCTCGTGCGGCCGTCCGAACTCGATCCAGCCCTCGTGCTCCGACCCGCTGGCGACGACGCGGGGCACCTTGACGTAATAGCAGCCGCTCAGCCATCCCGCCGGGTGCATGTGCGGAATCTGATGGCCCTGCGAGCCCAGGACGATGCCCCAGACGTCGAGCTGCCATCGGGTCGGCTTCTTGGCCAGAAAGGGATTGCGCGAGTCGGACGGCAAGGCTTGCAGGTAGCCGTCGAAGGCGTCGCCAATGAGTCGCTCCAGCTCGGCGACCGGGCCCTTCGGCTCCGCCAGCAAGCTGCCGCTATGCATGCCCTGCCGCGTGGCATGTTTGCCCGGATCGGAGGCCAGCGACGGATGCGCGCACACGTGCCGGGCCAGCGCCTCGTTGAATTCGGCAAGGCCGGCGAAGTCCGGGCCGGGCTCGATCCGGACCTCGCGCAACAAGAGGTCGTAATCGACCAAGGCCCGTAAGGCCTCTCGCTCGCCAGCCTCGCTGAGCGCGACCGCCTTCGCCGAGAGCGCCTGGATGTTGCCCGGATCGATGTCGAGGCAGGCGTCGAGCACGTCGACGGCTTCGCGGGCGCGGCGCCCCTGGATCAGGGCGATGCCCAGATTGTTCAAGCCACCGACGAATTTCGGACGGATGGCCAGCGCTTTGCGATAGGCCGCGATGGCATCCTCCACCCGGCCGGCCTCGACCAGCGCGTTGCCATAGTTGTTGTGGGCCTCGGCATAGTCCGGATCGATCTCGACCGCCCGTCGGCCCGCTGCGACGGCGTCGTCGATTTCGCCCAGCTTCGTCAAGACGTGGCAAAGGTTGTTGTGGGCCTCGGCATAGTGCGGCTGGAGGGCGATCGCTTGACGAAAGCTCGCCACTGCCTCATCGCTTCGCTCCAGCTTGTGCAGGACGAGGCCGAGGTTGTTGTGGGTTCTTGCGTCGCCTGGTGCGATGGCAAGGGCCTGCCGATAGCTGGCCTCGGCGTCTCCCAGGCGCCCCCTGGTTTGGAGCGCGTTGGCGAGGAAGCAGTGGGCTTCCGCGAAGTCCGGTTGCAGCTCGACCGCCCGTTGCAAGGCGGCAACGGCTCGCTTGGCCTGGCCCAACTCGAGCAGGGCGACCCCGCCATAAGTCAGCGCCCGCACGTCGCTGGGCTGCCTGACCAGGATCTGGTCGTAAAGCGCGAGGGCATCGCGGTGCCGACCGGCCCGGTGCAGCTCAAGTGCCCGGTCCAGCGTGTCGCCGCCGGTTTGGGCCGTCCGAGGCTGCGCCTCTCCCCCGGACGGTGGACTCGAAGCATGATCGGCTGACAAGCGGACCCTCCGCGCGAATCGTCGTGTCGCTTGACCCAAGGGGCGCAGTTTTGCCTCCCGAGCGCCGCGAAATCAACCGCGATTGATATGCGAGCCCGCTCCTGCCGCGATCGCGACATGCCCGCAGGGTCCGGCATAACGCCTGTCGCTATACGCCGCGCCGGCCGTTAAACTCCGCCCATGTCGGCGGGCACGAAACGGAGATTGGCGGCGATCGTATCGGCCGACGCGGTGGGCTATTCGCGGCTCATGGGGGCGGACGAGGCGGGAACGCTCGCCGCCTTTCGCGCCCACCGTGCGGAACTGATCGACGCCAAGATCGCCCAGCACGGCGGGCGTATCGTCAAAACCATGGGGGACGGTCTGCTCCTGGAGTTCGCGTCCGTCGTCGCGGCCACGCAATGCGTGATCGAGATTCAACAGGGCATGGCCGAGCGCAACCGGTGCATCGAGGCGGAAAGGCGCATTACCTTCCGGATCGGGGTAAATCTCGGCGATATCATCATCGAGGGCGAGGATATCCTGGGCGATGGCGTGAATGTCGCCGCCCGCCTGCAGGAGATCGCCGAGCCGGGCGGTGTGACGGTCTCGGACCGGGTTCATGAGGATGTGCGCGATCGGCTGGGTTTCATTTTCACGGATGCCGGCGAAAAAAGCCTGAAGAACATCGCTCGTCCCGTTCAGGTGTGGCGGTGGCTGCCGGATGGGCCGTCGGCGGCGGTTTCGGCTCCTGCCGTTCCACCGCCGCCGGCTTCGGAGCGGCCGACCGTCGCAGTCTTGCCATTCGAATCTCTGTCGGACGATCCGGAGCAGCATTTTTTCGCCGACGGGATCTCGGAAGACATCATCACCGCCTTGGCGAAGTTTCACTCCTTGGACGTCGTAGGGCGGAACACCTCGTTCGCCTATCGGGGACGGTCGGTCGGGCTGAAACAGGTTTCGGAGGCGTTGGGCGTCCGATACATCCTCGAAGGCAGCGTCCGCAAGGCCGGCAAGCGGGTGCGGATCACCGCACAGCTCATCGACGGTGCGGCCGATCGCCACATCTGGGCGGAACGTTACGACCGCGAGCTCGAGGACGTGTTCCAGGTTCAGGACGAGATCATAGAAATCATTGTCGCCACCCTGGCGCACAAGGTCGACAGCGAAGAAACCGAGCGGCGCGCTCAATTGGCCCGGACGGACCGAGACGCTTACGACTGCTATCTGACCGGCCGGGAGTACTTCTTTGCCCGAACCAAGGCCGCGAACGACGAAGCACTGGCGTTGATGGAACGGGCCATAGAGCTCGACCCCAACTTTGCCCGCGCCCATAGTTTCAAGGCCTGGCTGAAGGCCTACCGGTACCGTCACGGTTGGAGCGACGAGCCCGAGCAGTGCCTCAACGAAGCATTGGAATCCGCCCTTGAGGCCTTGTCCTTGGAGCCATCCGACTACGACGTCCATTGGCGCCTGGCGGTGGTCTACCTCCACAGACGGCAATTCGACAAGGCGCGTGCCGAGTACCAGAAAGCCCGGTCGCTCAATCCGAACCACGCTGGATTTCTCGCGGAGATGGCCAGCGGCCTGATCTTGCTGGGCAGGGCGAACGAGGCGATCGAGTTGGTCGAGCAGGCCAAGCGTATTAATCCGCAGTACCCGGAGTGGTTCCAAGCGAATCTCGGCTGGGCCTACTACCAGGCCGGCCGACCCGAGGAGGCCCTCGAGGTCTTGCGCGTCTTGAACGATCCGCCGGCGGTGTTTCGCATATTTCTTGCGGCGACTTATGCCCGGCTCGACCGGAT
>CALJXB010000125.1 GCA_937974415.1 uncultured Kiloniellales bacterium | reverse complement strand
ATCTATGCCGCGGTGATCATGATCGGCTCGGTTCACCTGGCCTGGCACTACGCCATCGACGGTTATCTCTCGGCTCTCCTCACTGTTTTGATCTGGCGCCTCTGCGGCTGGTGGGTCGCGCGGGACGATCCTCCGGCGGCCGGCTGACGTCTGCTGCTGCGTATTTCGCGCCTCGTCCCGCATGGCGGTTGCCAGGCCCTCTGGAATCCCGTTAAGTAGGCACCAGACGACGGTTCCCTTGAGGATCAAAAGGGAACAGGGTGAGGTGATGCCTTCAAGCAAAGCCAAAGCCCTGGCTGCCCCCGCAACTGTAGGCGGGTGCGAGCGGTTCCATGAGGCCACTGGTCGAAGCGGCCCTGGGCGGAGCAAAGCCCAGCGGCGACCGGGAAGGCGGAACCTGCGCGTGACCCCGCAAGCCAGGAGACCTGCCGTCGTTCGAGCCAGCGTGGAGCCGTCGGGCGGGGCGTACCGATGGTTTGGGGGCTTTCCCGAAACGAAGAGGGGGGCGTCCATTCTGCAATGGCATGGGTAGAACGTGTCCGAACGGAGGAGGGCCCATGTCGCGTCGTGCAACGTTATCCCCGAGTGCCATCGTTTCGCTGAGTGCCGCTGTTGTGGCCGGTATCTTGACGGCCGCGCCGGCCGCCGCCCTGGAGCCGGAGGGGCAGTATCTCTATGTGCCCAACCGGTCGTCGTCGGACGTCGCCGTGATCGACCACGCGACCCAAGAACTGATCGCCAGGGTCGATGTCGGCAAGGTGCCGCACCAGGTGGCGGTCTCCGACCGCCTGGGCAAGCTGGTCGCGTCCAACACCGCCGACAACACGGTCTCGATCGTCGACCTTGCGACGCTTCGCGCCGAAGCGACGCTCACCCTCGATCACGAGCCGGAGCATATGGAGTTGTCGCCCAACGGCCTGGTGCTGGCGGTCGGCAACATCGGTGCCGGTACGGTCTCGCTGATCTCCCTGGAGGAGACCCGCGAAGTGGCCCGGGTCGACGGCCTGTTCGAGCCGCACAACCTGACCTTCTCAGCGGACGGCAGCCTACTCTACGTTGCCAACCTCGGCGCCGAGCACGTCAGCGTGGTCGACGTTAGCGAGGCTCGGGTGGTCAACGAGATCCCGGTGGCCGAGCCCACGGCGCTGGCGGCCAAGGGCGGCACCAGTGAGGAGTATCAGGGCATTATCAACGTCACCCGCACGCCCGACGGCCGCCTCGGCTTCGCCGCCCACGGCGAGGGTAACGTGATGGCGGTGATCGACTTGCGGAGCCAGCGGAAGATCAAGAGCCTCGAGCTGGGCGAGTTGCCGTGGCGGGCCTATAGCACCGCCGACGGGCGCTACATGCTGGTGCCCAATAACGGCGACGCCACGGTTTCGGTGATCTCGACGAGCTCGCTCGAGGTGGTCGCGACTCTGCCGGGAGCCGAGGATATGACCGGCATCAACACCGGCTGGTTCGAAACCCTGGCCTTCGTCATCGGCCGGGCCGACAACAAGCTGGTGGTCCTCGACCTGACGGAGATGAAGGCGGTCGGCGAGATCGCCCTGCCGGGCACGCCGGAAACGGGTGTGACCACCCCGGACGGCAAGACCCTCTACGTCGCGCTCAGCGACACCGACCAGGTGGCGGTGATCGACGTGCGCCGGCGGCAACTGGTGAAGACGATCGACGATGTGGGCGACGAGCCGTGGGGCGCGGCCATGGCGGGCGCCCTCAACTACTGTCACTAGGTCGCTTCTCGCCCTTCTCGTCCTGAGCTCGCCGGCGGCGCTTGCCGCCGGCGAGGCCGATCCGGTGGCCCGCATCGTCCGGGCCGCGACGAATTATGGGTCGGTCTCTGGGACGCCGGCGGAGTGGCTCAGCCTGGCTGCGGTCAAAGAGACCTGCGGCAGCGACGCGCTCTGCGCCGCGCGCGAAATCGTCTCGGCCAGCGAAGGTCGAGTGCGCCTCGAGCCGGTCGACCACCCCGAGAGCGACACGATCCGCTGGGCCGAGACCGCGCCCTCCGTCACGGCGGTGCACACGGGCCCGGACGGCCGGCGCTGGATCGTGCTCAACGGCTTCGGCCGCAAGGTCGTGCGAGAAGTCTCGGAAGCCGCGGCGGGAGCGTCGATGATCGGCCTCGACCTGCGAGGCAACGTCGGCGGTGATTTCGGGCGCATGTTGAAGGCCGCCTCTCTTTTTACAGATGATGTTAAGGACGCACTTTATCTCATTGATCAAAAAGAAAGACGTTCTATGCCTCTCACGGGTCAATCCATATCGGGGACGCGCGATTTGACGGTCCTGGTCGGGCCCGCAACGGCGAGCAGCGCCGAGGTCCTCGCAGCCTTGCTGCAGCGCTATGCCGGCGCGCGCCTGGCGGGTAGCCGCACTGCCGGCAAGGACCATCTGACCCGGGTCATCGCCGTCGACCACGACTGGCGCCTCTTGGTGCCGGCCGAGCGCATCGCGGTGCCGGGCGTCGATCTCACGGGTGGCTTGGACCCTGCAGAGGGTTTGCCGGCCGATCTGCCGCCGGGATTGCGGTCATGACCAGTCTGCCCCCCGTCACCCTGGTTTTGGGCGGCGCCCGCTCGGGCAAGAGCCGCCATGCCGAGGCCTTGGTCGAGGCCCAGCCGGGCGCCTGCATTTACATCGCCACGGCCGAGGCAAGCGACGCCGAGATGGCCCAGCGCATCGCCCGGCATCGCGAACGTCGCGGCCCGCGCTGGGAGACGGTGGAGGAGCCGCTGGAGTTGGCGGCGACGCTTGCCGGCGTCGCAGGACCCGGCCGGACGGTGCTGGTCGACTGCCTGACCCTGTGGCTCTCCAACCTGCTGGCGGCCGGGCGGGATCCGGCATCCGAGACCCAAGGGCTGGTGGCCTGCTTGGAGAGCCTGGCGGGGCCGGTGGTCTTCGTCAGCAACGAGGTGGGCCTCGGCGTGATCCCGGACAACGCGCTCGCCCGTGCATTTATCGACCATGCCGGCCGCTTGCATCAGGCCCTGGGCGAGGTCGCCCAGTCGGTGCGTTTCCTGGCCGCCGGCCAGGTGCTTCATCTGAAAACGCCCGCGGTTAAGACCGGCGGGAGAGGGGACGTTACCGAATGACCGAAGTGCGCAAGATCCCGACGACCGTGGTGACCGGGTTTCTCGGGGCTGGCAAGACCAGCCTGATCCGGCATCTGCTGGAGACCGCCAACGGCCGCCGGCTCGCCCTCATCATCAACGAGTTCGGTGACCTCGGCGTGGACGGCGAGATCCTCAAGGGCTGCGGCATCGAGGGCTGCAAAGAGGACGACGTGCTGGAGCTCGCCAACGGCTGCATCTGCTGCACCGTGGCCGAGGACTTCGTGCCGACCATGGAGCGCCTCTTGGACCGGCCGAACCCGCCCGATCATATCGTCATCGAGACCTCGGGCCTGGCCCTGCCGAAGCCCCTGGTCAAGGCCTTCAACTGGCCGGAGATCCGCACCCGGGTGACGGTGGACGGTGTGGTCGCGGTGATCGACGGCGCCGCCGTGGCCGACCGGCGCTTCGCCTCCGACCCCGAGGCGGTCCAGGCCCAGCGCGAGGCCGACGACGCCCTCGACCACGACAACCCCCTGGAGGAGGTCTTCGAGGACCAACTCGCCTGCGCCGACCTGGTGGTGCTCAACAAGACGGACCTGCTGGACGAGGCGGGGCTCGGCCAAGTGCGCAACGAGGTGGGCGCGCAGTTGCGGCCCGAGGTGAAGCTGGTGTCCATCGCCCACGGGCAGGTGCCGGCAGCGGTGCTGCTGGGCCTCGGCGCGGCGGCGGAAGACGATGTGGAGCGCCGGTGGTCCCACCACGACGGCCTGGACGACCACGATCACGACGACTTCACATCCTTCGCGCTGGAGCTGGGCCCGGTCGCCTCGCCCGACGACCTGCTGGCTCGGCTCAAGCCGGCGATCGCCCGCCACGACATTCTGCGGGTGAAAGGCTTCGCCGAGGTGGACGGCAAGGACATGCGCCTGGTGGTGCAGGGAGTCGGCAGCCGACTGCAGCACTACTACGACCGCGACTGGCGGGCCGGCGAGCCGCGCGGCACCCGCCTGGTGATCATCGCCCAGCAGGGCCTGGATCAGGCGGCGGTCACGGCGGGCCTCACCGGTTCAGGCATCGGCTAACGGGCACGAGGGAGGGGAGCGCGCCATGCATCTCCTGCAGGCCCAGGCCGGCGTGGTCGCCGACGGTTCGGAGCCGGTCGACCTCGGCCAGGAGCCGGCCGACATCCTGATCCTCTCGGCCGCCGACACGGAGCTTGCGAACCTTTCGGCTGCTGCCGGGTCTTTCGGCGACGACCTGCCGAGCCTGCGCCTCGCCAACCTCATGCAGCTCAGCCACAACCTCTCGGTTGACCTCTACGCGGACCGGGTAGTGAGCCGGGCCAAAATGGTGATGGTGCGCCTCTTGGGCGGGGTCGGCTATTGGCCTTACGGCGTCGAGCAGCTCTCGGCCGTGTGCCGCGAGCGGGACATACCGCTCGCCTTGTTGCCCGGCGACGATCAGCCCGATGCCGAGCTGGCACGGCTCTCGACGC
>CALJXB010000124.1 GCA_937974415.1 uncultured Kiloniellales bacterium | reverse complement strand
AAATGGCTGACACGCAGACACCGGCGCCGGGCCGCAGCCAATCCGGCTGGGCCGACGTGGCCATTCGACTCGTCTTGGTGGCACTCGTCGCCTACTGGTCCTTCCTTCTGCTGCGCCCCTTCATCGCGATCCTCATCTGGGCGGCCATTCTCTCGGTCGCCCTCTACCCCATATACCTCTGGCTGACCCGCGTCCTGGGCGGCCGATCGACCCTGTCGTCGTGTTTGCTCACGCTGCTCGCCCTCGTCGTCATCCTGGGGCCGATCAGCACTCTTGGCGCGGCTTTGGTGCAAAACCTCTCGAGCATCGCCGTCGGCGTATCCGAGGGCACCATCACGGTGCCCCCGCCGCCGCCCGGTGTCGCGGACTGGCCGATCATCGGCGAGAAATTATCGGCGTTCTGGCAGACCGCGTCTCACGAGCTGGGCAAGACCCTGGCTTCGATCGAGCCGCAACTGAAATCGGCGGCGGTGAAAGTCCTCGAGGTCGTCGGCAGCATCGGCCTCGGGGTTCTGCAGTTCACGGTGGCCATCTTCATCGCCGGCTTCGCCTATAGCCGTGCGGCGGGCGTTCAAGATGCCCTCAAGACCTTCGCGAACCGGGCGGCGCCGCAGATGGGCGGGGATTTCGTCGATCTCGCCGGCGGCACCGTGCGCAGCGTCGCCCGCGGGGTCGTCGGCATCTCCCTGATCCAGGCCATCCTCTTCGGCCTCGGGGCGTTGGTCGCCGGCATTCCACTGGCCGGGCTCTGGACCTTCGTCGCTCTCATCCTCGCCATCGTGCAGGTCGGGCCGGGTCTGGTGATCGTGCCGGTCATCATCTACGCCTGGAGCACCATGGACACCGCCGGCGCGGCCATTCTCTCGGTCTACCTGGTGCCAGTCATGCTGCTGGACAATGTCTTGAAGCCGATCGTCATGGGCCGCGGCCTGCCGGTGCCCATGCTGGTGATCTTCATCGGCGTCATTGGCGGCACCGTGGCGCACGGCCTGATCGGCCTCTTCGTCGGCCCCATCGTGCTCTCGCTCGGCTACGAGCTCGGGCGGGCCTGGATCCAGATGGGTCGCCCCACGCCGGAGGCCTGACCGGCCGACACGCGAGGCGCGACCGGAATGGAGCGAAAGCCGGAGGTTGGCACGGTATCTCTGATGTTCTGAGGCGAGGAAGGGCCGCCAGCAGCGGCGGCGCGACCGGCGGCCCCGGTCACTGGCGGCCCCTATCACCGGGCAGGTTGCAGGGAGGGCAAGGCCCAGTGATTTCGCTACAGGAAACTAAGGCGCGGAGGAGCTTTGCCAAGCGAGTTGTCCACACGGCGGCCATTTACCTGTGGAGCATGGCCGATTTCCAGGGGATAACGGCCGGCCCGACCCCACCGCTCCAGTTGCCCAAGACATTCGCGGCAGCTCTGGTATCTTGTCCCCCGAAGCCGCCCCCGAGTTCGCTACAGGAGAGGTCATGGGTCCCATCCTCCGGCGTTTTGCGATTGCCGCGCTGGCACTCCTCGTTATGTCGGCTTGGCCGCAGATCGCGAGGTCTCAGCCGACAAACATCACCTTCCTGCACGTCAACGACGTCTACGAAATCGCACCGAAAGGCGGTCAAGGGGGCTTCGCCGAGCTTATGACGCTGCTGCGCAGGGAGCGCGCCACGGCCGACTTCAGCATCACGACCTTCGGCGGCGACCTCATCTCTCCGTCGGTTTTGTCGAGCGTCACCGAGGGCGCCCACATGATCGAGCTGATGAACCTCGTCGGCATGGAGCTCGCGGTTCCCGGCAACCACGAGTTCGACTTCGGCCCGGAGGTCGCGCGGCAACGCTTCGAGGAGTCGCGGTTTACCTGGCTCGGCACCAATGTGCTCGGCAAGGACGGCAAGCCCGCGGTCGGCCTGGCCGCCCTGCACACGGTCGAGCTTGGCGGATTCACAATCGGTTTCTTCGGCCTGCTCGACCCGCAGACCGAGAGCCTCTCTGCGCCCGGCCCGGCCATTGCCTTCGCCCCGGTCAAGGTGACGGCGCTGGCGGCGGTCAAGCAATTGCGGGCAATGGGCGCAGAGATCATCGTCGCCCTGACCCACCTCGACTTCGCCGAGGACGTCACACTGGCGCGCGATGTGCCCGGCATCCACCTCATTCTCGGGGGCCACGATCACGAGCCCATAGCCTGGTACGAGCGCAGCGTGCCGCTGCTCAAGGCCGGCACCGATGCCCACCACCTCGGCGCCGTGGACCTGAAGGTCGAGCGAATCGAGGAAGACGGCGAGACGCGGCTCAAGGTCGCCCCGAGCTGGCGCCTCTTGTCGACTGCAGGGGTGGATCCCGACCCGGAGATCGAGGCGGTCGTCGCAGGGTACATGACCGAGTTGGACGCCACGCTTGACCTGCCCGTCGGCGTCACTGAGGTGAAGCTGGTGTCCCGCCGTTCGGCGGTCCGCACCGAAGAGACCAGGCTCGGCAACCTGATCGCAGACGCCATGCGCGACGCCGTCGGCTCCGAGGTCGCGATCACCCCGGGCGGCGGGATCCGCGGCGATCGCACATACGAGACCGGAACCACTCTGACCCGCAAAGACATCCTCGCGGAGCTGCCCTTCGGCAACGTCATAGTGATGATCGAGCTGTCCGGCGCCGATCTGCTGGCGGCCTTGGAGAACGGCGTGTCGCAGGTGGAGGACAAGGCCGGTCGCTTTCCGCAGGTCTCCGGCCTGAGTTTCGTTTACGACCTGAACGCGGCCAAGGGCAGCCGGGTCGTCGAGGCGACGGTGGCAGGCGAGCCGCTCGAGCCCGGCCGATTCTACAAAGTGGCGACCAGCGAGTTCCTGCGGGGCGGCGGCGACGGCTATGTATCGCTCAAGAACGGCAAGGTTCTGATCGACGCCGGCGGTGCACAACTGTTGGCAACCACGGTCATGGATTACATCGCCGCCGGGGATCGGATGGCCCCGAGGATAGAGGGCCGGATCCTGGCAAGGTGAGCCTGCGGTGTGGCGATAATCCTGGCGGCACAGACCAACGCGAAACTAGGGGGAGGCACGAGGTCATGGCCAAAAGCGACGCGGTGGCCGATCATTATACCCACGGCCGGCTGCTGGACGCGATCCTTGCCGGAGTCACGGCCCTCGGCAAGACGCCGCAGACGCTCGACATCGGCGACCTGGCCCCGGTCGACGAGTTCCACATTGGCGGCCGCCAGGCGACGGAGGACTTCGTCGCGCAGATGGGCCTCTCGCCCGAGGATCATGTGCTCGACGTCGGCTGCGGGATCGGCGGCACCGCCCGCTACCTCGCCAGCACCTGCGGCTGCCGGGTCACCGGCCTCGACCTGACACCGGAGTTCGTCGAGGCGGGCCGGGTCCTGTGCGCCTGGGTCGGGCTCGGCGAGCGGGTCGATCTTACCCAGGGCAGCGCTCTGGCCATGCCCTTCGAGCCCGCCCGCTTCGATGCAGTCGTGATGCTGCACGTCGGCATGAACATCGCCGACAAGGCCGGCCTCTTCGCCGAGGTCGGGCGGGTGCTGCGGCCGGGCGCGACCTTCGGCCTTTATGACATCATGCGCAGGAACGACGAGCCGCTGGTCTACCCGGTGCCCTGGGCGGCGGTCCCGGACACCAGTGCCCTAGCGACCCCGGAGGATTACCGGGCAGTGCTCGCCGAAGCGGGCTTCGAGGTGACCAAGGAGCGCGACCGCCGGGAATTTGCCGCCGAGTTTTTTGCGGCCCTGCGCGAGCGCACCGAGGCGGCCGGCGGCCCGCCACCCTTGGGACTGCATATCCTGCTCGGCGAAACGG
>CALJXB010000123.1 GCA_937974415.1 uncultured Kiloniellales bacterium | reverse complement strand
TGGGGTAACGCGCGCTGCCACCAGGTCCAGCGTACTCAGACCACCCATTCAGTCGCCCCAACCACGAAAATACCGCGTGTTCCGCCGTCGCGGCATGCGGTCTGGGCGGCGGATTTCGAGACCAACAGCGTCGATTGATTTGCGAGGGCCGCTTGGAAAGGGCCGAGGCGGAACTATGCGGCCAGCTCGGCGATCAGGGCCGCGGCTTCGCCGGCGCCGTTGGGCCGCCGGTGCCGGCGGCAGGCCTCGGCCAGACGCTCGCGGGTTTCCGGGTCCAGCATGACCTCGAGCACCTCGGGGAAGCGGGCGGCCTCGGAGAGCTGCAGGGAGAGCGCCAAGCCTTCGTCCGCCGCATAGTTCGCCCGGCCCAGCTGGTTGTCCAGATAGGACACCTCGATAGGCACGAAGACCGTGGGGACGGCGAAGTGGAGCAGCTCGTGGAAGGAGTTGTAGCCGGCGGAGGAGACGACGAAATCGAAGGCGCGGAAGTAGGCCGCGTTGGGAAAGCCGGTGAGGCGCCGGACCTGCGGCCAGTGGTCGAGGGAGCGGTCGGCGATCATCCACTCGGCGATGACCGGCTGGACCCCGCCGCGCGTCTCGATGGCCGCGAGCATGGCATCGATCGCCGGCACCAGGCTGACGTGATTGCCCGATCCGAGCTGAAGCAGGACCGCCGGCCGGTCGGGGTCGAGTCCGAGCCTGTGCCGCGCCTCGGCCCGGCTCAGGAGGTCCGCCTCGTCCAACAGCAGCACCGGCTCGACGTGCCGGGCTTGGTCTCGGTGAGCGACGGTCGCGCCGATGTCGTGGGCCGCCGCCAGCTCGCCCGGCTCGATGACCAGGTCGACGAACTTGGCCTGGTCGATCGCCTGGTCCCACAGCGCGTCGCGCCACATGGCCCGCCGGCACCAGACCGATTTGACGTTCGGCGTGTTGGCAACGGCCTCCGACACGCCGCGATAGGGCGAGCCGCCGTCGTAGATCAGGGCGCCGACATCGAAGAGCTCGATGAGCCGGGATATCTCCAGCCGCAGCCAGTCGTTCCAGGTCTCCGGGTCGCATCCCGCGTAGGCGTGATGGGGCAGGTACTCGGCGTGATATCCCGCGTCGCGGACGACCGATAGGCCTTGGGACATGGTGGCGAAGATCGGCCGAAAGCCGTTCTCCATGCGCTTGGCGATGGCCAGCAATCGGCTCAGATGGCCGAGGCCGATGCCGTTGGAGGTCACGAAGAGGAGGGGCCGCTGCTGCTGTCGCACGCGGTCGACGCGGTGCGGCTCGGGCCGACCCGGCGTGGGGCGTTGGGACGGGGCGCCGACGAGCGTTTCGATCCGCGTCAAGTGCACCCCCGGCCCGTGGCCCTCGTGCACCAAGGCTTGGCCCCGGCGGACCTGCGTCAAGTAGGCCTGGCGATCGCGGAACAGGCTCACCATGAGCTCGAGGGCGTCGCGGCCGTCCTCGGGGTAGAGCGCCGCCTCGCCGAAACTGGCCTCCAGCTCGCGGGGCAAGAGGGCGACCGCGCCACTGGCCAGGCCTTCGAGGATGCCGACGTCGACCTCCGCGCGCCGCCGCCAGCCCGGGTGGTAGACGAAATAGTCGAGCCCGCGCAGAAACCGCTCCGGGGCGATGGAGCCCAAAGGAAAAAGAGTCCAGTTCCGGGGTGTTCGGCCAAGTTCGCTTAAGAGCGGTTCATAGACCCCGAGCAGGGACACCGCCACGTGACGGCTCACCGGATAGCGGCTGAGAAAAACATTGAGATCCTCGGGCCACTCGTCCAGCTCCGGCCGTCCATGTCGCCCCAGGACCGGCGAGACGCGCTTCGAGGCGTCGCGCCGGAAGCCCCAGCGCAGAGGGTCGACGACCGGCGGCCAATCGAAGTCCGCCACATCGATGGCGTGGGACTTCGCGGCAAGCTGCGCGCGCACCTTCGGCCAGGCCGGCGCCCACGTGGCTTGACAGCCGGTGAGCTCACGCACCGCATCGTCGACACGGACAACATCGAAGCGGGCCGCGCCGGACAGGTCGGCCGGCGGCGCGTTCGCCACAATTAGGGCCCGTTCGGCTTCCAAGGTCCGCATCGCCGAGCGCCCCATCGGGTCTGCCCGGGACAGGACCGTGGGGTCGTGGATGACGGCGAACTTGGCCTTGAGCCGTGTTTCTTCGTTGTCGGCCAGCGCCGCCCCGCCAGTGCGGACATGGGCGTCGAGCGCCGGATGGACCACCGCGCCGTCATCGGAGACGGGCCCGGCGAGCGGGAGCAGCAAGGTGGAATAGCCGGCCCTGGCGTGAAGCGCGATTTCGTCGGCAATCAACGAAGCCGTCGCGCTGTTCCGACGAAAGTCACCGATGTAGGCGACGTCGAAGACCTGTCGCTCCGCCGCGCTCATGACTTGCCCTCGGATCCGCCGAACCGAAGACGCCGCGGACCCGACGAGCCGCCCGCCGGCGCCGGAACGCAGAACGGGCGCGGGTGTCGGCTCGAGCGGGACATCAGTCTTTGGTCGCGTCGGTCAGTTCGCGCTGGACCGTCTCGACATCGGAGCCGCGGCCCTCGTCCGGCTCGTAACCGGCGGAGCTGAACGACACGAAACGCCGCACGCCCCATTTCCTCTTGATCAGCGCCAGGCGGCCGACCAGGAACGCCTCCCAGCGCTCGCGCGACGGCACGACCTCCGCTCCTGGCCAGGGCGGCAAATACTCGAACACGAAGTGCTCGGCCCGGAGGGCGCGAAAGTCATCGTCGTCGGTCACGAAGATGGGAAAGAGCTGCGGGTTGCGAAGCTGCTGGGCCGCCACCAGATCGATCACGTTCTTGCGTGCGTTGCGGTCGAGCCCGAGCAGCGAGACGCCGATCACCGCTCCGTCCTCGCCCATGCTGGCGTAGTTGCCCCAACCCGGGTGCGCCGCCAAGGTCGGCAGGGTTGCTTCCGGCGTCGGCCAGAGGTCGCTCGAGAGGTCTTCTTCGACAATGCGCTCGATCAGGGACGGGTCCACCCGCTCGCGCGGCCCTTCGTCCCCGCGCTCGACCCCACGTTCGATCAGGGCCTGCGACCGAACGGCGGGCCGCCGCGCGGCCGTCGGGTCGCCCGAAGGCCCCGAAGGCCCCGAAGGCTCTGCAACGTTCTTCGAAAGCAGCTCCTGGTAGCGCGATCTCAGGTGCTTCTCGCGCAGGTGGCCGTCCTGGACCAGTCGGCGCAGCTCGGAGGTTTCGCGCCAGCCTTTCTCCTGCACCTTCTTGGCGCGGGTGAGCTCCCGCTTGAGGCGCACGGATTCCTCGCGCATCTCGCCCAGCTGCTGCTTCATCAGGTCCCGGTCCCAGACCTCCTCGATGTCCCGCCTCGGCATCGGTTACGTCCTCCTTGCCCCCATCCCCGTTCTTGTTTTCAGGCCTGGCCGGCCACGGCCGCCGCCAGCCGTGCCGCGGCAACGTTCGCGCCGTTGGGCCAGTGCCGCTGCCGGCAGGCCGCGACGATGCGCCCGCGTTCGGCCGGATCCATGAGACGTTGCGCATAGCTCTCGAAATTGTCCAGTTCCGTGACCGCCATACACAGCCCGAGACCGTGTTCTTCGGCGAAACGCGAACGTCCCAGTTGATCGTCCGTTTCGACCTTCTCGTTCGGAACGAAAATCGTCGGCACGCCGTAGCCGATCAACTCATGGAAGGTGTTGTAGCCGGCGGCGGAAACCACGAAATCGAAGGCTTTGAGGTAATGAGAATTGGGAAAGTTCCGCAGCAGGGTGACGCTCGGCCAGCTTTCCAGGGGGTGCTCGGCAATGACCCAGTCGGCGATGACGATCTGCTCAATTCCCAAGTCCTCGAGGGTCGAGACGATGTGCTGCACGACGGGCACGAGAGCCTGGTTATTGCCCGAGCCGAGCTGCAGCAATACCGCGGGGCCCGCGGCGTCGAGGCCGAGCTGTGCGCGGGCCTCCTCGAACGACAGCAGTTCCGCCTCGTCGCACAACAGCATGGGCGGTATGACCTCGAGCTTGTCGTCGTAGGGAATCCGGGCGCCAACGTTGTGGGCTTCGGCCAACTCGCCGGTGTCGAGGACCAGGTCGAAAAACTTGGCGCGATCGACCGCATCGTCCCAGAGGGCGCGTTTCCACATGGGAATGCGCACCCAGATCATCGGCAGGTTGGCGCTGCGAGCACCGGCGCGCAGGATCCCGTCGTAGGGTATGACGCCATCGAAGACGATGGCGCGGGCCTGGTAGAACTCGACCAGGGCGGACAGCTCGACCTCGAGCCAGCGATTCCACAGACCGTAAGGGCTCTCGGCGTAGCGGTAGTCGGGAAAGAAATGGGCCGGATAGCCGGCGTCGCGGACGATGGAGGTGGCCTGGGACATGGTGGCGAAGACCGGCTGAATGTCATTCGGCACCCGCTTGGCGATGGCCAGCAGTTGGGTCAGGTGGCCTAGGCCGATGCCGTTGGTCGCCGTGAACAGCACCGGCCGTTTCGCGGCTGCAGGGCGTCGATGACGCGGATCCGGCATTGCCTTCGGCGAGCGCCGCGCCGTTCGTTCTACCGCTCGTCCTCCCACTCGTCCTCGGGGCCGGCCGATCAGGCGCGCCAATCGCTCCAGGTGGCGCTCGGGGCTGAAGCGCTCGCCCGCCATGGCCTGGCCGCGTGCGGCCTGTTCGCGGAAGCGCTCCGCGTCGCGGTGGAGCGAGGTGACCATCATCAGGCTATCCCAGCCCGGCTTGGCATAAACCCCCGCCTCGCCGAAGCAGGCCGCGAGGTGGGGCGGGAGGACCGCAACCGCACCGCTCGCCATGGCTTCGAGAACGCCCCGGTCCATGGGCGAGGGCCAGCGGCTTGCGTGAGAAAACAGAAAGAAATCGATCGACCCGAGAAACCGCTCGGGCGCCACCGAATCGAAATCGTACAAAGTCCAGTTGCCCGGCAGATGGCCGGAGAATGGCCTGAGCAATTTCGCCGGCAGGCCCAGGAGCGCGGTGTCCACCGTATCGCTGACCGGATAGACCCGCAGCAGGTCGCCGAAGTCGTCCGGCCAGAACCGATCTTCCGGTCGGCTGTGACGGCCGACCACCGGGACCCGGCCCCGAGGGGACGTCCGTTCCAAGGACCAGCGGGTGGAATCGATGACCGGTGCCCAGTCCGAGGCGAGGAGCGAGGGCGCCCTGGCGAGCTTCAGGAATTGCTGACGTACCTGCGGCCAGGCGGGCGCCCATTCGATCGGACAGTTGAGCCAGGCGTGCAGCTGTTCGGCCGTTCTGGAGGGATCGAAGCGGGGGGCGCCGGCCGCGTCGAAGACCGGCGTGTTGACCACGAACAAGGCCCGCTCGAGCTGGATTTCAGGCCGTGCTTCGGCCGCGAAGCTGGGTGCGATCGGGTCGTGCAGGACGCCCAAGCGCGCGTGCACCGGCGGGGTCGAAGACTCCCAGACCGCGGCTTCGCCGCGCTTCACGCAGGCCCGTATGGCCGGTCGAATTGGTGGGTTTCCCCGCAGGGCCGGGGAATTGATTTGTACGAGGATCGTCGAATAGCCGGCGCGAGCGTGGGCCGCGATCTCCTCGGCGACAAGCGCGCTCGCATCGTCGCTATGGCGAAAGTCGCCAATATAGGCCAGGTCGTGGCGAGGCCGGCGAGACGGCGAGAAGAAGCGATCCAGCATAGCAATGGCGCCAGCAATTGGTTCTCGAAGGGAGCGCGATCTAGTAGGGAGTCAAACCTCTGGTGTTTTCGTTCTGATTATCGAGTTTTCGGTCCGCGCCAAGATCGAAGTCGTGCTCCAAGACCTCTAGCCCCGCTTCGCTGAGTTGAACAGCGGCGGCGCCCGCGTCGGACCTGGCCGCCTCGACTTCGCCCTGGACGATCAGTCCGAAGGCCTCGCTCATATGGTCGCCCTGGGGAAAATGGGAGATGAACTGTTGCAGCGCCTCGGGGGTTCCACTTGAAAGCGCAGCTTGCCATGCAGCGGCTTCGGAGAGCTCGGACGGCGTTGGCGAATCGCCGGCCCCGGCAGCGCCGAGGGGCGCGATGAGCAGTGCCTGAAGTGCGGTGATGAACTTGGCGACCCTGTTCATTCTATGCCCTTAATCAAAAGCTCTGCCCTGCTCCTACCGTCGAGCCTGAGCACTCACATACGCATTTACGCTCTGGTCGGCTGGTTCTCTACCGGCTCGACGGTGCCCTTGTCAGGGCCAATCCGAACCGTGCCGAAGTCCGTACGCCAACCCCTATAATCCCGACCGAGAGCCGTTACTGGTTCACGGCTCGGTATTCCAATACGAACTGGGAAATTGTCCTCCGCCTCAACCGGCTGCACTATCCCGATTCAGATGCGGCCGGTCAACAGCCGAAGTCGTTCCTGGGCCAGAGTGTGCCCATGATCCGCGGCCTTCTTGTACCACCGAGCGGCCTCCTTCAGGTTCTTCTCGGCCCCCAAGCCTTCCTCGTAGATCAACCCGAGCTTGACTTGGGCGCTGACGATCTGCTGATCGGCCGCCTTCTTGTACCAGGCGATTGCTTGCTCGAAGTCCCGTTCCACGCCGGTGCCTTGGTCGAAGGCCTTGGCCATCTCGAGTTGAGCCTGGCCGTTGCCCTGCTCGGCCGATTTGCTGAACCATTCGATAGCCTGAGATGGGTCCTTGGAGACCAGATTGCCGTCGAGATAGAGGTAGGCCAGCTTGAACTGCGCCCAGGGATCGCCTTGCTCGGCGGCCCGGCGGTACCAAGCCACGGCCGCGGCCGGGTCCTTTTCCGTGCCGAGGCCTTCGTCATAGGACTTGGCCAATTCCAGCTGGGCCGGCGCGTTGCCTTGCTCGGCCGCCTTCTTGAACCATGCGTAGGCGAGTTCAGGGTCTTCGCCGACCCCGTCGCCGCTGCGGTAGTGACGGGCGAGCGCCCACTGAGCCCAGGGATTCCCCCGCTCGGCGGCGAGCCGATACCACTGCACGGCGGCCGCACTATCCTTGGGCACGCCTTCGCCTTTTTCGTAACTCCGTCCAAGGGCGAACTGGGCCGAAGCGTTGCCTTGCTCGGCGGCGGTTCGATACCACTGAACGCCCTTGACCGTGTTCTTCTCGACGCCGTCACCCGCGCTATACATT
>CALJXB010000122.1 GCA_937974415.1 uncultured Kiloniellales bacterium | reverse complement strand
ACCGGCCATCGGCATCCACCAGGATGTCTTCACCTCCGAACGGGCGCTGGTCGAGTCCGGCGGCGTCGAGGCGGTGCTCGAGACGCTGAAAGCGCGCGACCTGATCTATACCGGCGTGCTCGAGCCGCCCAAGGGCAAGCGGCCGGACGATTGGGAGCCCCGGCCTCAGACCCTGTTCCGCGCCACCTCCTTCGGCGACGACGTGGATCGGCCGCTCAGGAAATCGGACGGCAGCTGGACCTACTTCGCCGGCGACATGGCCTACCACCTGGACAAGTTCCGGCGCGGCAGCGAGGTCATGATCGACGTTTGGGGCGCCGACCACGGCGGCCACATCAAGCGCATGAAGGCGGCTGTCACCGCCCTGACCGAGGGCCGCGGCCGGCTCGAGGTGCTGATCTGCCAGCTGGTGACGCTCTCGCGCGGCGGCGAGCCGGTGAGGATGTCGAAGCGGGCCGGCACCTTCGTCACTCTGCGCGCGGTGCTCGAGGAGGTCGGAAAGGACGTGGTGCGCTTCATCATGCTGACCCGCAAGAACGACGCGCCGCTCGACTTCGACCTCGAGAAGGTGCTCGAGCAGAGCCGCGACAACCCGGTGTTCTACGTTCACTACGCCCACGCCCGGGCCCGTTCGGTGCTGCGCCACGCCGCCGAGGCCTGCCCCGACGTCGACCAGGATCCGGAGGCGCTGGCCCGTGGCCCACTGCATTTGTTGACCGACTCGGACGAGCTCGGGTTGATTAAGTCCTTGGCCGGTTGGCCGCGTTTGGTGGAAAGCGCCGCCGAAGCATACGAGCCGCATCGCGTCGCGTTTTATCTTTACGACTTGGCATCGGCCTTCCATGGGCTTTGGAACCGGGGCAACGAAGATGCCAGCTTGCGGTTCCTGCTGCCCGATCAGCCCGAGCTGACGGCGGCGCGCCTGGCCCTGGTGCAGGGCCTGGCCTTCGTCATCGCCTCGGGGCTGACCGTCTTCGGTGTGGAATCGGTCGAGGAACTGAGATAATGGCCCTAAATTTGCGTGCGCCCCAATCGGAACGCTACAAGTCCGACCCCTACGCCACCGAGCCCGATCACGAACTGGGCGGCGGCCAGCCTCTCGGCGCGGCCACCTCCGAGTGGGACGACGAGGACGCCGCCCGCAATCCGGCCGGCATGGGCGACGGCTTTTATGAGGCTTCCGGGAGCCTGCGCCGGTGGATCCGCGGCGGCTTCGGGATCTTGGCCTTGGCGGGCTTCGCGGGCGTCCTCTGGTATGCCTACGAGTGGGGTCTGGGCGGCGGCGAAACGGTCGAGTTGCCCACGGTGCAGGCCGAGGCCGGGCCGGATAAGGAAAAGCCCGCGGATCCGGGCGGCCTGCAGGTGCCCTATCAGGACCAGCTGGTGCTGAACCAGGGCGAGGCGGCAGGGCCGAAGGTCGAGCGTCTGCTGCCGCTGCCCGAAGCGCCTTTGCCGGCGCCGGAGCTTGCCGAGATCGCCCCGAGCTACGACGAGCCCGTGGGTGCGCTGCCGCTCGAAGGGGAGGCCGCGCCGTTGCAGCCGGCCGGCGAGCCCCTTGCCGCGGACGTGACCGCAGATGTGCAGGCTGTCGAGACGGTACCCGAGGTGCCGGCGGCGCCGAGCGCCGAAACCGCCGAGCCGAAGGCCGCAGAACCCGAGGCCCCTGCGAGCCAATCGACGACTACTGAGGCGACGACCCAATCTACAACAACCCAGGCCGCGCAGGCGCCAGCCACGACCACTCAAACTGCCGCCGCGCCCGCCACCCAGGCCGCCCCGGCTTCTGGCAACTTCGCGGTTCAGCTGGTTTCCTTGAAGAATCGCGGCGCGGCGGAGGCCGAGTGGCGCCGCCTGCAGGGGGTCTTTCCGAATCTGTTGGGTGACAAGTCGTTGCTGCTGCAATCGGCCGACGTGGCCGGGGTCGGCACGGTCTATCGGCTCCGGGCCGGGCCTTTTGCCAGCAAGGCCAAGGCGGCGCAGGTCTGCGCCCAGCTGAAATCCAAGCAGCAGGACTGCTTAGTGGTGAGCCGGTGACGACTTGGCCAACCGCCCGTTCATCCTCGGTTGCCACGGTCCGACGCTCAACGAATGGGAGCGGGCCTTCTTCGCCGAGGCCGGTCCTTACGGGTTCATCCTCTTCAAGCGAAACTGCGAGACGCCGGACCAGGTCGCGGCCCTGATCGGCGATCTGCTGGAGAGCGTCGGCCGTCCCGACGCGCCCGTCCTGGTCGACCAGGAGGGCGGCCGGGTCCAGCGCCTCGGGCCGCCCCACTGGCGCGCCATGCCGGCTGCCGCCCGCTTCGGCGAGCTGGCGGCCGACGACGCCGAGGCGGGCCGGGAGGCGGTGGCGCTAAACGCCCGCCTGCTGGGCGACGAGCTGGCGGCTTGCGGCTTCACCGCCGATTGCGCTCCCGTGCTCGACCTTTCCTACCCGGAGACCCACGAAGCGATCGGCGACCGGGCGTTCGGCTCCGATCCGGCGCTGGTCGCCGACCTCGGGCGAGCCGTGTGCGATGGCCTCAGTGCCGCCGGCGTGCTGCCCATCGTCAAGCACATGCCGGGCCACGGCCGGGCCACCGTGGACAGCCATCATGAGCTGCCGCGGGTGAGCGCCGGCCTGGCGGAGCTCGAGGCGAGCGATTTCGCGCCCTTCCGGGCGCTCGCCGATGTGCCCTGGGCGATGACCGCCCATATCATCTTCGAGGCGGTCGACGCGGAACGGCCGGCCACGGTCTCGCCCCGCATGATCGAAGAGGTCATTCGCGGGTTCATCGGGTTCGACGGCGTTATCGTGAGCGACGACCTGTCGATGAAAGCGCTCTCGGGCTCCCCGTCGGAGCGGGCGCAGGCGTCGCTCGCCGCGGGCTGCGATCTCGTCCTCCATTGCAACGGGAAGCCGGAGGAAATGACCGAACTGGCCGAGGGCGTGGGAGACATGTCGGCGATGAGCACGGAACGACTGGCCCGCGCGGCAGCCAAGGTGCCGGCCGCCGCTGCGCGCCTGGGCGCGGACGAACGCGCGGATCTGCAGGCCAGGCTGGATGCCCTCCTGGCCCGGGCTCCTGGGGTGCCTGGGGCACCCGGGGCATAGGACGCAGCACTTGGCCGGCGATTTCTCAGCCCTCCTTTACGACGCCTCCACCTGGGTGCTGCCGGTGCTCTTCGCGATCACCCTGCACGAGGCCTCGCACGGCTATGTGGCTTGGCGTCTGGGGGACGACACCGCCTACCGCATGGGCCGCGTCACCTTCAATCCCCTGAAGCACGTCGACCCCTTCGGGACCGTGGTGCTGCCGGTCATGCTGTTCATTGCCGGCGGCTTCCTGTTCGGCTGGGCCAAGCCGGTGCCGGTCAATTTCGGGCGGCTCAACCGGCCGCGCCGGGACATGGTGCTGGTGGCCGCGGCCGGGCCGGCCTCCAACCTGGTGCTGGCGACGGTCTCGGCCATGGGGTTTCATCTGCTCCCTTTTGCCTCGGAGGCTTTGGGCGCCTGGCTCGCCGACGCCCTCGGCAAATCGATTCTCATCAACCTGGTGCTGGCGGTGCTCAACATGCTACCGCTGCCGCCGCTCGACGGTGGCCGGGTGGCGGTCGGCCTGCTGCCGCGGGCGCTGGCCGTGCCCTTGGCCCGGCTCGAGCGCTGGGGCCTCTTGATCCTGATCGGCGGCCTGTTCCTGTTGCCGATGCTGGGACGTCAGATTGGATTGGACCTGGATCTGTTTCACTGGTTGATTTGGGTGCCCGTCGAATGGTTGCTGCCATTGTTCGCGGCGATCGCAGGACTCGAGCTAGGATAACGCCATGACCGAACCCCAAGCCGTCGAAGACGCCCAGTCCTTCGAGGAAGACCGCCAAGAGGTGGCGCCCAATGGGCTCGATTTCCGCCTCGACCTGGACGGCTATGAAGGCCCGATCGACGTGCTGCTGCAGCTCGCCCGCGACCAGAAGGTCGACCTGACGCACATCTCCATCCTCGAGCTGGCCGAGCAGTACCTGAGCTTCGTGCGCGCCGCCCGGCACCTGCGCCTGGAGCTCGCGGCCGACTATCTGGTGATGGCGGCCTGGCTCGCCTACCTCAAGTCGCGCCTGCTGCTGCCGGAGGAAGAGAGCGGAGAGGAGCCGAGCGGGGCCGAAATGGCGGCCGCCCTGCGCTTCCAGTTGCAACGCCTGGAGGCCATGCAGGAGGCCGGACAGCGCCTCATGGCGCGGCCCCAGCTCGGCCGCGAGTTCTTTGCTCGCGGCGCGCCCGAGCCGCTCAAGGTCGTCAGCCACACCACCTTCGACGCGACGCTCTACGACCTGCTGCAGGCCTACGCTCTGCAGTCGGCCAAGGTCGAGGCGAGCGATCTGCACATTCCGCCGACGGAGCTCTACTCCGTCGACGACGCCATCCACCGCCTGCGCCGCCTGCTGGGCCATGTGCCGAGCTGGCGCGTCTTGTCGAGCTTTCTGCCGTCCGAGCTGGAAGGCACCTTGCTGTGGCGCTCGGCGCTCGCCACCACCTTTGCGGCCAGCCTGGAGCTGTGCCGGGAAGGCGAGCTCAAGATCCGCCAGGACGGCGCATTCGGGCCCATCTATCTCGCCAGCGCGAAGGAACCGTCATGACCGAGCCATCCGAAACCCTGCCCGAGGCCGTGCCCGAGTCCGAGGCTGAGGCCGTGCCCGAGTCCGACTCCTTGCCCGAGTCCATCCCCGACACCCTGCGCCTGGTCGAGGCGCTGCTGTTCGCTTCCGCCGAGCCGGTCACGCGGGACGCCTTGGCGCGCCATGTTCCCGAGGATACCGACCTGGATGCCCTGCTCGACCGGCTGCAATCGGACTACGAGGGGCGCGGCATCGCCCTGGTGCGCGTCGGCAAGCGCTGGGCTTTTCGCACCGCGGAGGATCTCGCCGGGCGCCTCAAGATCGAGACCGAAAGCCAACGCAAGCTCTCGCGCGCGGCCATCGAGACCCTAGCGATCATCGCCTATCATCAGCCGGTCACCCGGGGCGAGATCGAGGAGATCCGCGGCGTAGCGCTGTCCAAGGGCACACTCGACACCTTGCTGGAGGCGAGCTGGGTCGGACCCAAGGGGCGCCGGCGCACGCCCGGCCGGCCGGTGACCTGGGGCACCACCGACGCCTTCCTCGACCATTTCGGCCTGGAAAACCTCGATGCCCTGCCGGGCCTGGCCGAGCTGAAGGCCGCCGGACTGCTGGACACCCGCCCGGCCATCGCCGCCTTGAACGCCAGCGGGCGCCTCAGCGAGCTGGCCGCCGAGGAAGCGGGGGCGAGCGAGGAAGCGGAGGGCGAGCCCGAGACCGAGGAGAGCCTCGAGGACCTGTCTTCAGCGCCCCTGGCGGCTGATTTCGGCGAGGACCTGGTGCCCGACGACGAGGCTCAAGAGATCGCGACCTAGGACGCAGCGCGGGGCGCCCGAGCGGTCCTTGCGGCCGGGCCGCCCGCGAACGCCAGCCGGTTGCATTCACGCGCAAATCACCCGATCTTTGCGATTCGCTGGCGTGGGCCGATTCTCGGCCCTACGCGCCAGCACGTGCTGGAGTTTTCATGGACGCCTTGACCCTGGAGCAGGTGAGCCACGCCTATGGCGCGGTCGAGGCGGTGCGCGACGTCAGCCTGGCCCTGGCGCCCGGCGAATTGGTGTGCCTGCTCGGGCCCTCCGGCTGCGGCAAGACGACCGTCCTGCGCCTAAGCGCCGGCCTGGAGGAGCTGCAGAAGGGCCGGGTGCTGATTGACGGCCGGGTGGTGGCGGACGGCCGCCGGCAGGAGCCGCCGGAGGCGCGCAACGTCGGCCTCATGTTTCAGGACTACGCGCTTTTCCCCCATCTAT
The DNA here is from genome assembly GCA_937974415.1 of uncultured Kiloniellales bacterium. Taxonomy (GTDB): domain Bacteria; phylum Pseudomonadota; class Alphaproteobacteria; order Kiloniellales; family JAKSDN01; genus CALJXB01. The sequence goes on along the minus strand of CALJXB010000122.1, from coordinate 3,616 downwards.
CGGCGGCCGGCAACGTGGAGTTCGGGCTGCGCCGGCTGACCGGCGCCGAGCGCCGGGCCCGCGCGGCGGAAGCCTTGGAAAAGGTGGGCATGGGCGGTCAGGCCGAAGCCTTCCCCCACACCCTGTCGGGCGGCCAGCAGCAACGCGTCGCCCTGGCCCGGGCCCTGGCGCCGGAGCCCCACATCATGCTGCTCGACGAGCCCTTCTCCGGCCTCGACGTGCGCCTGCGCAACCAGATCCGCGACGACGCGCTGCATGTCCTGAAGAGCAGTGGCGCCGCGACCCTCATGGTGACCCACGATCCGGAGGAGGCCATGTTCATGGCCGACCGCATCGCCGTCATGCGCGACGGTAGGATCCTCCAGGTCGGCCCGCCGGCCGACCTCTACTATGCGCCGGCCGACGCCTTCGTGGCCGGCTTCTTCGGCGACATCAACCGCCTCCAGGCCCGCGTTGCGGGTGGCCGGGTGGCGACCCTCCTGGGCGAGGTCGAGGCACGCGGCTTCGACGACGGGATCGAGGTCGAAGTGCTGATCCGCCCCGAGGCCCTGAAGCTCGAGCCGGTCACGTCCGGCGCTCCATCCGAGGGCTGCTGCGGCACGGCCCGGGTCATGGCGGCGCGGCTGCTCGGCCGCACCAGCCTGGTCCACCTGAGTGTCGACGGGGTGGATGGAGAGGACCTGCATCTCCACGCCCGGGTGCCGGGACGCTTCCTGCCGGAGGAAAACGAGATTATGATGATTTGTTTAGATTACAGTCAGACCTTTGTTTTTGCCGCCGGCGAAGCTAAATAACCGTTTGGAGCGTTAATTCGACAGGTGAGGCAAAGTTGCGAGGGACCGGGCTTTTTGCCATAGTCCGCCACTAGGTCGAGTAAGGCGCGGGAATTAGGGAGAACTTTGGGTATGGGAACCTTTTCTATTTGGCACTGGCTGATCGTACTGGTCGTGGTGCTGGTGCTGTTCGGCGGCGGCGGCAAGATCCCCAAGCTGATGCGCGACATGGGCATGGGAATCAACGCCTTCAAGAAAGGCCTCAAGGAAGAAGGCAAGAAAGACAAAGACGTAGACGAATCTGATCCGGCGTCGATCGAAGAAAGCACCGTAACCGCTTCAGTGGCGAGCGAAGAGCAAGACACCAAGACCGTCAAGGGCTGAGCCCTCCTTTTCGACAACGATCGCTCATAAACGAGGCGGCGCCATGTTCGACATCGGCTGGTCCGAGATGGCGGTGATCGCCCTGCTGACGCTCATCGTCATCGGTCCAAGAGAATTGCCGCGGGTCCTGCGCACCGTGGGCCAGTGGGTGCGCAAGGCCCAGTCGCTGGCGCGCGAGTTCCAGCACGGGCTCGACGACATGGCGCGCGAGGCAGACCTCGAGGACGCCAAGAAGCTGGTCGATGCCGGGCGCAGCATCGCCAATCCGAAGAAGATGGTCATGGACACTCTCGACCCGACCGGCAGCGTAGAGGATGCGGCCAGGGACGTGCAGACGGCGATGGCCGCAAAGCCGAAAAGCGACGAAACGGCGGGCGGGGCGGCGGAGCCCTCGAAAGCCGCGGACGGCGAGGACACCAAGGCGACCATGGTCAAGAGCCCGGTCAACGTTGCGCCGCCCCATTCCATCACGCCGCCGCGGGAGCCTGGTGCCGAACCCGAGGCGAAGCCCAAAGCGAAACCCAAAGCCGCAACGAAAGCCGGCGCCAAGTCCGCATCCAATGCCAAGCCCAAAGCCAAGCCCAAGGCCGAACCCAAGCCCAAAGCTAAGCCCAGGGCGAAAGCCAAACCGGAGCCGGCAGCCGCCGGCTCGGACGGCCCCCAGAAGACCGCCTGACGGGGCGAGGGACGGATGACGGACGACGTGGTCGACGCCCACAAGATGCCGCTGCTCGATCACCTGGTCGAGCTGCGCTCGCGGCTGCTGAAAAGCGTGATTGCGCTGGTCCTCGCCTTTCTGGTCTGCTTCTTCTTCGCCGAGCCCATTTATGCCTTCCTGACCGAGCCCTTGGCGGCCATCCTGCGCGAGCGCCGGGAAGACCCCCGGATGATCTTTACCGCCCTGACGGAGGTCTTCTTCACCTACGTCAAGGTGGCCTTCTTCGCGGCCGCGTTTGTTACCTGCCCGGTCTTCCTCACCCAGTTGTGGCTGTTCGTCGCGCCCGGCCTCTACAAGAAGGAACAGAAGGCATTGGCGCCATTTTTGGTCGCCACGCCGATCCTGTTTTTCATCGGCGGCTCACTGGTTTACTACGTGATCTTTCCTTTAGCTGCGAAGTTTTTGGTCGGGTTCGAGGTGCTTGGCGGCGAAGGCGATCTGGATATCGTTCTGGAGGCCAAGGTGAGCGAATACCTCTCGCTCATCATGAAGCTCATCTTCGCCTTCGGCCTCTGCTTCCAACTGCCGGTGCTGATGACCCTGCTCGCCCGGGTCGGCCTCGCCACTTCGGCTGGCATGGCGGCCAAGCGCAAGTACGCCATCGTCGCCGTCTTCGTGGTCGCCGCAGTCCTGACGCCGCCCGATCCGGTGAGCCAGATCTCCCTCGCTATACCGATCATCCTGCTCTACGAGGTCTCCATCTACATGGCCAAGTTGGTCGAGCGCAAACGCGCCAAGGAGGAGGGCGAGGATGACTACGACGACGATTTTGGGGGCGACGACGAGCCGGATGGGGACGACGACGGCCCGGGCCCAGGGACCGCGGTAACGCCGGCCTGACCTGAAAGCTCCCGTACCGCCGCCCGCGCGTTAACCCTTAACTCGTGGACAGGCGTACGGTGAAACGCTTATAAACGGCGCCCGATTCGCCCGAAACGCCGCCCGAGTCGCCACCAGAGTCGTCGCTGGGACATGTTTGATCTCAAATGGATACGCGAGAGCCCCGAGGCCTTTGACCGGGCGCTGCAGCGCCGCGGGCTGGTGGCGGCCTCGGCCGAGGTGCTGGATCTCGACCGGCAACATCGGGAGACCTTGACGAGCCTTCAGGAGATGCAGACCCGGCGCAACGAGGCCTCCAAGGCGATCGGCGAGGCCAAGCGCACGGGCGAGGACGCCGACGCGCTGATCGCCGAGGTGGCCGGGTTGAAGGAGCGCATGCCAGCGCTCGAGGCCGAGGAGCGCCGCCTGTCGGAGGCGCTGGAGGCGCTGCTCGCGGGCCTGCCCAACCCGCCCGCCGAGGATGTGCCCGAGGGCGCGGACGAGAGCGCCAACGTGACCCTGCGGGAGGTCGGCGACAAGCCGGCCTTCGATTTCGAGCCCAAGCAGCACTTCGAGCTCGGCGAGGCCCTGGGGCTGCTCGACTTCGAGACCTCGGCCAAGCTGTCGGGCAGCCGTTTCGTGGTCCTGCGCGGGGCGGTGGCGCGCCTGCACCGGGCCCTCGCCCAGTTCATGATCGACCGCCACACCCTGGAGAACGGCTACACGGAAGTCGCGCCGCCCTATCTGGTGCGCGACCACGTGGTCTACGGCACCGGCCAGCTGCCCAAGTTCGCCGAGGACCTGTTCCGCACCGAGGACGGCTTCTGGCTGATCCCGACGGCCGAGGTGCCGCTCACCAACCTTGTGGCCGGCGACATTCTGGACGCCGCGGACCTGCCGCTCAGGGTCACCGCGCTCACGC
>CALJXB010000121.1 GCA_937974415.1 uncultured Kiloniellales bacterium | reverse complement strand
GGTGAGCTCGCTGAACAGGGAATCGTCACTCGGCGGCGGCAGCTCGACGACCTGCACGAGACCGCCCGAGCCGGTCAGCAGAAACGAGTCGGCCAAGAGTTCGCCGGCCGGCGAGAAGACCCGCGCGCGCACCCCGGTGTCGGCAAGCAGGACCCGCATGAGATGACGGGTCATCTCCGGCAGGAGACGCTCCTCGCCACTCTCGTCGACGACGACGGCCGTAGAGCCCAGGGACAGCGAAAAAGCCCGTCCCTGCAGGCGCAGGGATTCGAGCTCCGACGCCACCAGGCTATGACGGTACTGGTCCAGGTGGAGAAGGCCCAGGATCGGGATGAAAAGAACCAGGACGTTGACCAGAAGAATGCGCCGGGTGAGGGTCGAATGCCAGCCCTGGCGGCGCCAGAAGCGCTTGACCTGACTCGCCACGTGGCCATCTTCTTCGCCCGCCTGGAGCCGCTTGACGCGACGCTCGAAGTCCTTGTCGCGCCGCGTTCTGCGGTCGGCGTCTGCGACCGGGGGACCAAAGACCCGGTGGCTGGGCAGCTCTACAGTCATAGGCGCAAGTTTAGCTTACGGCAGGCCCGCGCTGACCGCAGCCGCCGCACCCTAAGTCAAAGGATCGACTCCTACTATATCAGATCTCCTTATAACGGTATCCAACCCCATAAAGAGTTTCGATCTGGGAAAAGCGCGAGTCCGCGTCCTTGAATTTCTTGCGTAAGCGTTTGATATGACTGTCGATCGTCCGGTCGTCGACATAAATGTGCTCGCCATAGGCGGCGTCCATGAGCTGATCTCGGCTCTTCACGTGGCCCGGACGCTGGGCCAGCGCCCTGAGGATGAGGAACTCGGTGACCGTGAGCTTCACCTGCTCGCCGCGCCAGGTGCAGAGGTGGCGGGCCGGGTCGAGGACCAGGTCGCCACGGGCCACCGCCTGGCGCTCCTCGTCCTTGCCGCCCACGTCCTGGGTCAGCCGCTCGCGCCGCAGCAGGGCCCGGATGCGCTCCAGCAGGAGACGCTGGGAGAACGGCTTGGTGATGTAGTCGTCGGCGCCCATGCGCAGGCCCAGGACCTCGTCCACCTCGTCGTCCTTGGAGGTCAAAAAGATCACGGGAAGGCTCGAATCTTGCCGCAAGCGGCCCAGCAGCTCCATGCCGTCCATGCGCGGCATCTTGATGTCGAGGATGGCCAGATCGACCGGTTGGGCGGAGAGGGCTCTGAGCGCCTCGGTGCCGTCGCTGTAGGTGCGCACTTTGAAGCCCTCGGCCTCCAAAGCCATGGAAACCGAAGTCAGGATGTTGCGGTCGTCATCGACCAGGGCGATGGTCTGCTGCATGTAATGTCCTTGGCGTGTTTCGGGGGTCTGCCCCACAATTCCCCGCGTTCCGATCGACACTGGGCAGAAATCCACAGACTCCGAGTCTAAGCCCAAGTATGGCACTTTTGCGGCAGTTTGGCGATTTCACCAAGGTGTTCGCGTCGGCGCCGCCCGGGGCCAGAGGCTCGGCTTCCCAGGAAAAGTTGCGGCGGCTGCCGGGCACATGGCACTCGCAAGCGAAATCGCTCGAATAGCGTTCGGCCCGACAGTCATGACTGGCCTTCACCCCACCATTGCGGTTACTCTAAATGGTAATGGGTTGAAAAATCGAGCGACCGCCAAGGTCGCCGGAGCGAGAGGCCCAAGCGTCGAGAGTGATTGGGGAGACGGAATTTGGTTGATTGTGGGCAGGCCGTGAGTCGACATGGCCTGAATAATCAAGGTCTTAGCAAATATCGCACAGCGTACTGGAATCTCGATCCCGCCGCCCTTTACGAAGACAGCCTGAAGGCCGGAACGGCCGAACTGGCCGAAGGCGGGGCCTTGGTCGTCATGACTGGAGAGCACACCGGGCGAGCGCCCAAGGACAAGTTCATCGTCGACGAGCCGTCCTCGAGTGACCAGATCTGGTGGGGCGAGGTCAACGCCCGCCTGTCGGAGGACCATTTCGACGGGCTCTATGCCAAGATGCAGGCGCACCTGGCGGAGCGCGACCTTTACGTCCAGGACGTTTACGCCGGCGCCGATCCCGCTTACCGCCTGGCCGTACGCGTGGTCAGCGAGAGTCCCTGGCACAGCCTCTTCGCCCACAATATGTTCCTCATCCCGAGCCATGAGGAACGGGCCGACTTCGCCCCGCAGTTCAGCGTGCTGCATGCCCCATCGCTCACGGCCGAGCCGGAGCACGACGGCACCAACTCGCCGGTCTTCATCGTCGTGAATTTGGCCCGCCGCCTGGTCTTGATCGGCGGCAGCTTTTACGCCGGCGAGATCAAGAAGTCGGTCTTCTCGATCCTCAACTACTTGCTGCCCGAGCGCGACGTACTGCCCATGCACTGCTCGGCCAACATCGGCCCGGCCGGCGACACGGCGATCTTCTTCGGCCTCTCGGGCACCGGCAAGACGACCCTCTCTGCCGACAGTACGCGTATGCTGATCGGCGACGACGAGCACGGCTGGTCCGAGAACGGCGTGTTCAACTTCGAGGGCGGCTGCTACGCCAAGGTGATTCGCCTGTCGCCCGAGGCGGAGCCCGAGATCTTCGCCACCACCCGGCGCTACGGCACCATCCTGGAGAACGTCGTGATGGACCCGGCGAGCCGCCGGCTCGATCTCGACGACGGCCGCTACACGGAGAACACGCGGGCGAGCTATCCTATTGATTTCATTCCTAATTCCAGCGAATCCGGGGTGGGCGGCCTACCCGAGAACATCGTCATGCTGACGGCCGATGCCTTCGGCGTCCTGCCGCCCATTTCGCGGCTTTCGCCGGACCAGGCCATGTACCACTTCCTGTCCGGCTACACGGCCCGGGTCGCCGGCACGGAAAAGGGCATGGGCAAGGAGCCCGACGCGACCTTCTCCACCTGTTTCGGGGCGCCCTTCATGCCGCGCCATCCCTCGGTTTATGCCCAGATGCTGCGCAACAAGATGCGCGACACCGGCGCCAAGTGCTGGCTGGTCAACACGGGCTGGACCGGCGGCGCCTACGGCGTCGGCCAACGCATGGCCATCGCCCACACCCGGGCCATGGTGCGGGCCGCCCTCGACGGCCGGCTGGCCGAGGTTCCCACCGCCGAACACCCGGATTTCGGCCTGAATTTCCCGGAAACCTGCCCCGACGTGCCGGCCGGGGTGCTGGACCCGCGCAGCACCTGGCCGGACAAGCGAGCCTACGACCAGACGGCGCGCGAGTTGACCCGGAGATTCGAAAGCAATTTCAAGCAGTTCGAACCCTACGTCGACGCCTCCGTGCTGGCCGCGGGCATCCACGCGGCGGCCTGATTAAGGCCGAGCTCCAGCACCCCCTTCCCTTCCAGGCTATCTCAGGTGACGAAAGTGCAGTATGATCCCGGCCGTTCCGCCGCTAGTCCAAGCAAATCCGGGCCGAACAGCCCTGACCCCGGGGTGGGTGGCCGACGTTTTTCCGTCGGAGAGTCTTGGAGAAACTTCATGACCTCAAACAAGCCACAGGACGACGCGCCGGAGACCCCATCGGAAAACGGGGGCGAGGCCGCGGCCGAAGCGAGCGACATCGAAGGCCTAATCGCCGAAGCGCGCATGCTGCTGACCCATCGGGAATCGCCGGACCCGGACACTTTCGAGGATCCGCTGGACTTCATCCGGGAGGACCATGCCCGCCAGCTGCGCATGTGCAATCTCTTGGACGCCTTCACGGAAAAGCTCGAGCTGGAGCCGGTCATGCCGCTGGCGAGTGCTCTCCTGGACTACGTGACCGGCGACTTGCCGCTCCACACCCAGGACGAGGAACAGGACCTGCGCCCTGCGCTGGAAGAGCGCTGCGAGCCGGAGGACGGCGTCGCCGACGTGCTTAAGCAGATGTCCAAGGAGCACGAGCTCAACCGCGACCTGGTGAGCTTCCTGATCGACGACCTGGAGGCGCTGGCCGACGGCCGGACGCTGAGCAACCCGGTGCGCCTCCTCATGAACATGAAGGAGTTCTCCGAGACCCAGCGCCAGCACGTCACCTGGGAGGAGCGTGTGATGCTGCCGCTCGCCCGCCAGCGCCTTACGGCCGAGGACCTGGCCAAGATCGGCCGCAACATGGCTGCCCGCCGCAAGGACGGCGAAGCCGAGGCGGAGTGAGGGCCCGGACCGAGACCTAAGCCTTAGTGCGCTTCCGCCCAGTTGTTGGCGACGCCGGCGTCGACGACGAGGGGCACGGAGAGCTCCAGGACCGGCAGGCAGGCGCCTTCCATGACTTGCTTGACCAGCGCGATGGTGGCCTCGACCTCGGCCTCGGGCACCTCGAACATCAGCTCGTCGTGGACCTGGAGCAGCATGCGGGCCTTCAGCTTGGCGCCCGCTAGCGCGCCGGGCAACCGGATCATGGCGCGCTTGATCACGTCGGCGGCCGAGCCCTGGATCGGCGCGTTGATGGCGGCGCGTTCGGAGAAGTTGCGCCGGGCCGGGTTCTTGTCGCGGATGCCCGGCACGTGGACCTTGCGTCCGAACAGGGTGGTGACGAAGCCCTGCTCCTTACACTCCGCCTTGGTGCGCTCCATGTAGTCGCGGATGCCGGGATAGCGCTCGAAGTAGGCCTGGATATAGGCCTTGGCCTCGGCCTGGGGGATGCCCAGCTGGTTGGCCAGGCCGAAGGCCGAGATGCCGTAGATGATGCCGAAATTGATCGCCTTGGCCTTGCGCCG
>CALJXB010000120.1 GCA_937974415.1 uncultured Kiloniellales bacterium | reverse complement strand
GGCAGTGGCGGCTCGGATCAACGCGGCTCTCAATGCGAAAGTGTTCGATGCAAATGACCGAAGATCATCCAACCTTTGTAACTCATCTCGAATGCTCCATGACCGGAGAGCGCTACGAGCCCGACCGGGTCCACGGCCTCTCCGACGCCGGCAAGCCGCTTCTGGTCCGCTACGACCTGGACGCACTCGGCCGGGCGGTCGACAAGGAGGTCCTCGCCCCGCGCACCGGCGGCTTCTGGCGCTACCGTGAGTTCCTGCCCGTGCGGCGGAGCGAAAACGTGGTCAGCCTGGGCGAGGTCGTGACCCCGCTCATCCCGCTCACACGGCTTGCCGACAGCCTCGGCCTCAAGGGCGGCCAGGCCATCGTCAAGGACGAGGGGCGCCTGCCGACCGGCTCCTTCAAGGCGCGCGGCCTGGCGCTCGCCGTGGCCATGGCCAAGGAGCTCGGCCTCGAGCATCTCGCCATGCCGACCAACGGCAATGCCGGCGCGGCCATGGCCGCCTATGCTCGCCGGGCCGGCCTCAGGTCGACGGTCTTCTGCCCCGACGACACGCCGGAGATCAATATCTCGGAGATCGAGCTACAGGGCGCGACTGTCTACCGGGTCAACGGCCTGATCAACGATTGCGGCAAGATTGTCGGCGACGGCAAGGAGGCGGCCGGCTGGTTCGACTGCTCGACCCTGAAGGAGCCCTACCGGATCGAGGGCAAGAAGACCATGGGCCTCGAGCTTGCCGAGCAGCTTGGCTGGGAGCTGCCCGACGCGATCTTCTATCCGACCGGCGGCGGCACGGGGCTGATTGGCATGTGGAAGGTCTTCGACGAGCTCGAGGCGATCGGCTGGATCGGGCCCAAGCGCCCGCGCATGATCGCGGTTCAGGCCAGCGGCTGCGCGCCCATCGTCAAGGCCTACGAGGCAGGCGAAGAGCACGCGGCGCTGTGGGCCGACGCCCATACGCTCGCGGCCGGCATTCGCGTGCCGGTGGCGGTCGGCGATTTCCTGATTCTCCGCGCCGTGCGCGACAGCGGCGGTTTCGCCATCGCCGTGCCGGATGAGGAGATCCTCGCGGCGCGCGACGAAGTGGCTCGCACGGACGGCCTGCTGCTGTGCCCCGAGGGCGCCGCCACCCTTGCCGCCTACAAGCAGGCTCTTGCCGACGGCCGGGTTCAGCGGGACGAACGCGTGGTCCTCTACAACTGCGCGACCGGGCTTAAATATCCCATGCCGCCCGTCACCCGAAAGCTCGACCGGACGGGAACCATCGATTACGCCGCCCTGTAGCGCCTTGCGCCAGGCCGAGCGAGATCTCGGAGACCCCTATGATTTACCTGAAGAAACCGCAACGTTCTGCCGAAGAGGACGATCGCAGCATCCGCGAGGCGGTGGAGGGCATGCTCGCCGACATCGGAGAGCGCGGCGAGGCCGCGGTGCGGGATTACGCCGAGAAGTTCGACGGCTGGACCGGCGATTTCCTGCTTGGCGCGGAGAAGAAGGCGCGGCTCATCGAACAGGTGCCCCAGCAGGTCAAGGACGATCTATGCTTCGCGCACGAGCAGGTGACCCGCTTCGCCGAGGCGCAAAAGCAAAGCCTGCGGGAATTCGAGATCGAGACCGCGCCGGGTGTGCGTCTCGGCCAACGGGTGGTGCCGGTACAGTGCGCCGGCTGCTATGTGCCCGGCGGCCGCTATGCCCACGCGGCCTCGGCCATCATGAGCGTCGCCACGGCCAAGGTCGCCGGCGTCGACTTCGTCGTCGCCTGCTCGCCGCCGCGCGGAGACGCGATCGACCCGGCCGTGGCTTACGCCATGGACCTGGCCGGTGCCGACGCCATACTCGAAATGGGTGGAGTCCAAGCCGTGGCGAGCCTGGCTTTCGGCCTTTTCACCAGCCGCGAGGCGGACATCATCGTCGGCCCCGGCAATGCCTACGTGGCGGAGGCAAAAAGGCTCCTCTTCGGACGGGTCGGGATCGACGTCTTCGCCGGGCCAACGGAATCCGCCATCATCGCGGACGATACGGCCGACCCCATGACCGTCGCCGTCGACCTGGCCTCCCAGGCCGAACACGGCCCCAACTCACCGGTCTGGCTGTTCACCACCTCGGAACGGGTCGGCCGGTCTGTCCTCGAGCTCCTGCCAAAGGTGGCCGACGACATGCCCAATGCGGAGGTGGTCCATGCCGCGTGGCGGGACCACGGCGAAATTATTGTCTGCGGCGACCGCGAGGAGGCGGTCCGTGTCAGCGACCGCTACGCCCCGGAGCATCTGCAGATCCTCGCCGACGACCTCGACTGGTGGAAAGCGAATTTGAACAACTACGGCTCGCTCTTCCTCGGCGAAGGCAGCACGGTGACTCATGGCGACAAATGCTCGGGCACCAATCACATCCTGCCGACCAAGCGGGCCGGGCGCTACAGCGGCGGGCTCAACGTCCACAAGTTTATGAAGGTGTTGACCTATCAGCACCTGGACGCCCAAGCCAACAAGACCTTCAGCGCGATCGGCTCGCGGATCTCCCGCATCGAAGGCATGGAGGGCCACGCCCGCGCCTGCGACTGGCGCTTGCGCAAGTACTTTCCCGGAGAAATCTGGGCCTTCGAGGTCTACGATCAGCGGCGCTACGACTGATCATGACCAAGAAGACCTTCAAGAAGTCCTTCACCCAGCAGGAGCCGATCCCCGAGGCGGCGATCGCCCGGGCGGTCGAGGTCCTGCGCGGCGGCCGGCTCCACCGCTACAATACGCTCGAAGGCGAGACCTCCGAGGCCGCGCTTCTGGAGGCGGAGTTCGCCGCCTATCTGGGCGTGCCCTACGCCTTGGCCTGCGCCTCGGGCGGCTATGCGCTGCAGGTGGCGCTGCGCGCCGCCGGATTGGCAAGCGGCGACAAGGTCCTCGCCAACGCCTTCACCCTGTCGCCGGTGCCGGGAGCCATCCACAACGCCGGCGGGCGGCCGATCCTGGTCGAAACCGACGAGGACTACACCATCGATATCGGCGACCTGAGCCAAAAGGCAGCGTCGAGCCGAGCCAAGTATCTGCTACTGTCGCACATGCGCGGCCACATCGCCGACATGGAGGCCGTGTTGGAGGTGTGTCAGGCACACGAGCTCGTTCTGATCGAGGACTGTGCCCATACCCTGGGCGCGCGCTGGAACGGCCGCATGAGCGGCACCTTCGGCAAAGTTGCCTGTTTCAGCTCTCAGACCTACAAGCATCTCAATTCCGGTGAAGGCGGATTCCTTGCCAGCGCCGACCCGGAGCTCATGGCCCGCGCCGTCGTCCATTCCGGCTCTTACATGCTTTACGGCCGTCACCTGGCGGCGCCCGACGAGGAGGTGTTCCTCAAGGTCCGCCTCGAGACCGCCAACATGAGCGGGCGCATGGATAACCTGCGCGCCGCCATCCTGCGCGAGCAGCTCCGCCACCTCGACGACAACTGCCGGCGCTGGAACCTGCTCTATGGCGCCCTCGAAGCCGAGCTGCGGCAGGTTCCCGGCCTACGCATGCCGGTCCGGCCGCAGCATGAAGACTACGTCGGCAGCTCCCTACAGTTCTCCCTGCCGGGATTCGGCGAAACGGAGATCCGCAGTTTCATCGAGCTCTGCGCCGCACGGGGTGTGGAGGTGAAGTGGTTCGGCGCGGCGGAGCCCCACGGGTTCACCAGCCGTTACGACTCTTGGCACTTCATCGAGGACCCGGCGGAGCTACCCAAGACGCGGGCGCTACTCGCAACCCTCTGCGATCTGCGCATTCCCTTGACCTTCGACGAAGCGGACTGCCGGCTGATCGGCGAGATCATCGGCGAATGCACCGTCGAGACCGGCGAAGCAGACGAGATCCCTGCCGCGGCCGGGTGACGGCCGCGACGCCAAAGCCTCTGTACGGGGCGACAGTGTCCCCAAGACATCAGAACCTTCCCCGGACGGAAGCGGTCGCAATTTGACGATCTTGGAACGGCCCGGGCCTTGATGAAAGCGGTCTTACGCGGTCCCATCTGATCGGCGCACATGCCGCAGTCGATAGACCTCGAGAAGGAAACCCGATGAGACTAGGGATCAATTACGCCTTTGGACGCTTCCAACTGTTTCTGATTTTTATGGCCTCGGGCTGGCCGGCGCTGGCGTCCGACATTCCGGTCGTCAAGCCGCCGGTGGCCCTCGATGCGGCCAAATTCGTGCCGGGCGAGTTGATGCAGGGCGAGGTCTACCAGGTCCGGCCGGAGGCCGTGAACGACGGCTACGTGACCACCTATACTTTGGAGACCGAATGGGGCGAGCTCGAGGCCGTCAGCGACTATCGGCTGCGCGCCCGCATCCAGGAGGCCAAGGCCCTCAAGACACTGGACGACATGAGCCGGGCCGGCGTGTTCGGCGATTCTCTGGTCGAAGGCGCCCTGGCGCCGATCGACACGGTCGTCGACCTGGTGACCGACCCGGTCGAAACCGTGAGCGAGGCCGCAGAGGGCATGGGCACGTGGTTCGGCAACGTCGCCAACGCCGTGACCAGCGACGATCCCCACCAGGAAGGCGCGGTTTCCGCGGCTGTGGGCTGGGCGGGGACCAAACGCGCTTTTGCCGTAGAGCTGGGCGTCGATCCCTACACCGATTGGGAACCTCTGCAAGAGGCCCTGGCCTCGGTCGCCCGGGCGGCCTTTGCCGGCGGCATAACCGCCAAGGTGGCAATGAGCAAGGCAACCGAGGACACGGCGCTGGCAACGCCGGTCCTGGTCCTCGGCCTGGCCGATACCTCGAGACAAATGCTGATCGACAATCCACCCAAACGCCTGGCGGAGATGCACCACGCCGACCTCGCCGAGCTGGGCCTTTCGGAAGAGGCGATCGAGCC
>CALJXB010000119.1 GCA_937974415.1 uncultured Kiloniellales bacterium | reverse complement strand
CCTGCTGGAGGCCGGCGCCGAGATCGAGGCGCGGGGCGAGGCCCGCGGCAACACCGCGCTGATCCTGGCCGCCCGCGACCCGCTCGCCCTCTCCGCCCTGGCCGAGTTGCTGGCCCGCGACGCCGATGCCAACGCCGCCGGCGATGACGGCGAGACCGCCGTGATGGCGGCGGCCGGGCGCAACAACTTGGGCGCCGTCGAGCTGCTGCTGGAGGCCGGCGCAAACACGTCGGCGGTCGACGAGAGCGGCGGCACGGCGCTCCACCGGGCGGCCGAGGCCGGGCACCTGGCGGTCGCGCGCCGGCTGCTCGCCGCCGAAGCGAATCCCAATACCCAAGCGAAGAAGGGTGAGACGCCGCTGGGCCGCGCCGTCCTCTCCGGGCCCCTGGAGATGACCCTGCTGCTGCTCGGCGCCGGCGCCGACCTCGAGGGGCCGGGCCGCGACGGCTACCGGCCGCTGCACCAGGCAGCGCGGACCGGCTACCGCGATATTCTCGTGCTGCTCTTGGAGCGCGGCGCCGACGTGAACGCCGGCGCGCCGGGAAGCGGCATCACGGCACTCATGCTGGCCGCCAACCGGGGCTTCGCCGACACGGTGCGCAGCCTGCTCGCCGCCGGCGCCGACCCGAACGCCCGCGCGGCCGACGGCTGGACCGCCCTCGAAGCCGCTGAGATGATCGGCGACCAGCCTACCCTGGCGATCCTGCGCGACGCCCTGGCGCGGGAACAGGCTCCGTGACGCCGCCCGGTCACGCAGGCCGACCGTTCCGACGAATCCGCTGACACCCGGGCCCGCTTCCGAATTCCAAAGTGGACTTTCCCGCACCCCTCCGGTTAGGACCGGAATTGACCCGTTTCGGACGTTATGGCGCCGCCGCTAACCGACCCGACGGCTATTGCGGCTTGTGAGCGGTCAAGATATGAGCCGAGGTTGGAAACACAGCTTCGCCGGACTGGGCGGCGTACTTGGATAATTTGCCGTCGGATTTGACCAATACGTCGGCAATCTTTTCTTCGGTGAGATGGATGTCAAAGAGAGGCAGCCAGCCGCGAAGCTCAGCCTCGACCATCGTGCGGGAGCTAGGAAACGTTGCTTGCTCTGTTTTCGTTTCTACCGTGATGTCAGTGAAACCGACGTGGTCAAAAATCCCAGTCACTTCTTTGGAATCGCCGAGGCTGTACGGCAGCCGCAAGGCATCGCCAGCAGCAATGCTGACCTGTTCGTCCAGCACCGAAATAATGTCGCCGTATGCTGGATTGTTCTCGATAGAGTTCCAGACAGCGACCGCCAAACGCCCTCCTGGCTTGATTGCCCGGAACATTTCGCTTGCCGCTGCATGGCGATCGCTAAAGAACATCATGCCAAACTGAGAAACGATACAATCGAAAACGGAATCGCCAAATCTCAACTCTTCTGCACTGCCCAGGATCCAATCGACGGCCGGTTCTATCTCCCTTGCAGCGGCGATCATACCCGGTGCCGAATCAATCCCAACAACGCGCCCTGACGTCCCCGATATCGACAACGCATGTCGGGCAAGCACCCCTGATCCGCAGGCGACATCCAAGACATGAAACCCTTCCTTCACGCCCGCTCCATCGATCAAGTGCCGGGTCCAAGGCTGGAATACCGCCGGAACAAAGAGCGCTTCGTATCCGCGACCGGCTACAAGTTCTTCTTGCGTGGCTGTAGAATTCATCAGCAGGCCTCGTTCTTGTGGCTAACCAAATCATTGCTGTCGTGGCGGCATGCAGACCGGATTAATCTCCTTGGGCACGCTAACCAGAGACGGAGATTGGCTTCCTCTCCTTTCTGGACCGAGATTGACATCGTTCGACGTTCAAGTGGTCAGTAGCCCGACCGCACGAGTGTAGCGTGATGGCCGCATGACGATGGTGTATATTCCGTGGAATTCTGGTGGTTCCTTGGTGGATATCGCGATGAAGCAAATCGAGCCTGCATCTGCTCTTCATTTCGATCCAGGCGACGCCCGGCTGTGGGTGGACGGCCGTGAGTCGCAACTGACCCCGACGCAAACTTCGATGCTGCGCTATTTCGCGCTCAATTCGAATCGCGTGATCTCCAAGCAGGAGCTGTTGGATAAGGTTTGGCCAGACACCCATGTCACCGAGACCCTCGTCAAGGACTACGTGCGCAAGTTGCGGCGGATATTGGACGACGACCCCAGTCAACCGCGATTCATCGAAACAGTGCGTGGAATGGGTTATCGATTCGTCGGCAGTGTCAGCATTTCTGGTGTCGACGACGTAACGCAGTCAGCCGGCGCTGCAAGTCGATCGGCACCGTCGATCGCCGTGCTACCTTTCACCGACGCATCGGATGGCGATAATCAGGCGTATTTTTCGGCCGGCTTCGCCGAGGACATCGTCGCCGAGTTGTCGCGGTTCCGTTCGCTGGTCGTGATCGCCCGTGATTCCTCGTTTTCGTATGACGCTCAGACAGCGGCAGCCATTCAGGTGGGACGCGAGCTGGATGCGCAATATGTGCTGCGAGGCAGCGTGCGTAGAGCGGGCGATAGACTGCGCATTCACGCCCAGCTAATCGAGGCCGACAGTGATGTCTGTGTTTGGGCTGATCGCTATGACCGCAGACTGGTGGACGTTTTCGCCGTCCAGGCCGAAGTGAGCGCAGCCATAGTCTCGACACTGGTTGGGTATCTCGAGGATTTCGGCCGGCGCCAAGCCGCACGTAAGGAACCCAACGATTTAGCGGTCTACGATTACCTTCTTCTCGGCAATTGGCATTTGCGCCAGGGCGGCAGGTTAGACGTATTTGAGGCGCGCCGCCTGTATCGACGAGCCATCGAGCTCGAACCGACGTACGCGCGGGCCCATGCCGAGTTAGCCTTCAGCTATCTGCAGGAATTCTGGTCGGATTGGACGGAAGATTACAAGGCTGCGGTGGATATGGCTTATGCACTGGCCAAAAAAGCGGTGGCGCTCGATGAACTGGATGGCCGCGCGCATCTCTATTTGGCCGTCACCCACCGATCTGCGGCGAGTAATTTCGATTTGGCAGAAGCCCAATTCCGCATGGCGCACAAGCTGAACCCGAACGACTACGACGTCTTCTGTTTGATGGCCTGGCATTTTGCACTGTCGGGCAAGGCCGAAGAGGGGATTGCCTGCGCCGCGCACGCAATTCGGCTGAGTCCGCTCACCACCGAAGACTGTTACGGCGCCCAATGCATCGCGGCCTACAGCGCCGGGCACTATGAAGAGGCATTGATAACACTCAGCAGCATCGCCGAGCCCTCCAACATCGTGAACGCGTACCGCGCCATGTGCTATGCGCAACTTGGTCGAGAGTCGGAGGCACGACAGGCGATGGCCCACTATCTCGCAAACGCGTCGACCGACATGGCGGCCTACCCGGGTACAGATTCGGATCGATGGCGACAGTACTGGGCTGTGAACACGCCGTTCAAGGATCCGAAAGACCTGGAACACCTTCTGGACGGACTTCACAAGGCGGGACTTCCCTGAGTCGGATTGCCATCCGGCTCGGGCGACA
>CALJXB010000118.1 GCA_937974415.1 uncultured Kiloniellales bacterium | reverse complement strand
TTGGCCTCGCCGCCGATCAGGCCGTAGGCGTTGGGCGTGCCGGGCTTGGCGGAGAAGTCGTCCATCTCGTTGTTGAGCAGGATGCCGGTGCCCGCCGCGACAATGCCGCTGCCGTAGCTGAAGTTGATCGTATAGGTGTTGGCGACCGCGTTGCCCCAGCGGTCCAAGACCGAGAAGTGGGTGGTGTCCGGGCTCTCGTAGGCCAGCGGGTCGCCGGGCCTGATCGCCTCGGCGGGCCGCGCCAGCTCCCGGTCGATGGTGGCGCGCAGGTGATCCGCATAGGCCTTGGAGGTGAGGCCCGCGACCGGCACCGGCCAGAAGTCCGGGTCGCCCAGGTATTCGCTGCGGTCGGCGTAGGCGAGCTTCATGGCCTCGGCCATGAGGTGGAGGGTCTCGGCGCCGTTGTGGCCGAGCTCGGCGAGCGGAAAGCCCTCCAGGATGTTGAGGATCTGCACCAGGTGGACCCCGCCGGAGCTGGGCGGCGGCATGGAGAGGACCTCGTGGTCCCGATATCTGCCCGCGACCGGCACCCGCACCACCGGCTTGTAGGCGGCCAGGTCGGCTTTGGTCATGGGGCCGCCGTGAGCCGCCATGTCGGCGGCGATGCGCTCGGCGATGGCGCCTTCGTAGAAGGCCGTGGGGCCCTGCGCCGCGATCTCTTTCAGGGACCAGGCGAGATCGGCCTGCACCAGGGTCTCGCCCGGCTGGACCGGCTTACCGTCCGGGTGGAAGAAAATAGCCTTCGTCGCCGGAAACTTCAGTAGGCGCTCGCTGCGCGAGGCGAGGGCGTTAGAGAGGCTGCGAGTGACGGTGATGCCGTCTTGGGCGAGCCGGATGGCGGGCTCAATCGCCTCGGCCAGGCTCAGCGTGCCGTAGCGCTCCAGGGCGAGCGCCAGGCCCGCCACCGTCCCTGGCACGCCGGCGGCGGCGCGGGAGTACCAGGCCTTGTCCGTGTCCACTTCGCCCGCCGCGTCCAGGAACAGGTCCTTGTGGGCCGCGGCCGGGGCCATCTCCCGGTAGTCGATGGCCACCGTCTCGCCGCTCTCGGCGTGGTGGACCAGCATGAAGCCGCCGCCGCCCAGGTTGCCGGCCCGGGGTAGCGTGACCGCGAGCGCGAAGCCGACCGCCACGGCGGCGTCCACCGCGTTGCCGCCCTTTTCCAGGACCTCGGCGCCGATGCGGCTGGCCACCGCCTCCTGGCTCGCCACCATGCCGTTTTCGGCGAACACAGGATGGACGATATCCCGGCCGGAGAGGATCGCCTGCTCCTGCGCCCGGAGCGGTCCGGGCAGGGCCAGCAGCAGGAGCGCGAGGCCGCCCGCGACGAGCCCGCGGCATCGCCTCGGCCTTGCCATTTGCCGTTCTTCGAACATGATCGTGCTGGCTTCCCTCCCGAGTCCCGGCCGCGCCAACCCTGGGGGCCCATAGGATCCAATATGCCCAAGCCGACCAAAGCCTACCGCAGCAAGACCTTCCTCTCCAGCACCGCCGCCCGGCCGCTGCGGATCCTGTCGGAGTATATCGAGCCGAAGAGCCGCTTCGATCACTACAAGGTGGAGGACACCATCGTCTTCTACGGCTCCGCGCGCATCCCCTCGCCGGCGCAGGCGGAAGAGCGCCTCGCGGCGGCTCGCGAGGCCGGCGAGGACCTGGCCCGGGCCGAGGCCGCGAAAGAACTGTCGCGCTATTTTGAGGCGACCCGCGAGCTGGCCTACCGCCTCACCGAATGGTCGAAGAGTCTGGGCGAGGGCGGCCGGCGCTTCGTCGTCTGCAGCGGCGGCGGCCCCGGCATCATGGAGGCCGCCAACCGGGGCGCGTCGGAGGCCAAGGGCCTGAACATCGGCCTCAACATCTCCTTGCCCATCGAGGAGTCCCACAATCCCCACATCACCCGCGAGCTGCAGCTCGATTTCCACTACTTCTTCATGCGCAAGTTCTGGTTCGCCTATTTGGCCAAGGCGATCGTGGTCATGCCCGGCGGCTTCGGCACCCTGGACGAACTGTTCGAGATCCTGACCCTGGTGCAGACCCGCAGGATCCGCAAGCACATGCCAATCGTGCTGTTCGGCACCGACTATTGGGGCAAGGTCATCGACTTCGAGACCCTCGCGCGCTACGGCACGATCAATGAAGAGGATATCGACCTCTGCTTCCGCACCGATTCGGTGGACCAGGCCTTCGATTACCTGACCGAGCAGCTCGGCACCTACGCCTTGGACGAGCCGGGGGCGACGCTTTAGGAGAACGGGCTGGACAGGCGCCGAGGTTAGGCAGATGAGCGACTTGGCGCTGCAGTCCGGACTTGGCCTGATCGCCATTGTGGTGCTTGCCTTCGTTCTGTCGGAGGACCGCTCGGCCGTACCCTTTCGCGATCACGTCAAGGTGGCCGCGGCCGGCCTGGCGGTGCAGCTGGCGCTCGCCGTGCTGCTGCTGAAGCTGCCAGGCTCGCAGTTCGTGTTTCACCAGCTGACCGATCTGGTCCATGCCCTGCAGGCGGCCAGCGAATCCGGCACCGGCTTCGTGTTCGGCTATCTCGGCGGCGGGCCGCTGCCGTTCGAGGAGAGCCAGCCCGGCGCCAGCTTCGTTCTGGCGTTCCGGGCGCTGCCGTTGATCCTGGTGGTGAGCGCGCTGTCCGCCCTGCTGTTCTATTGGCGGGTGCTGCCGCTGGTCGTGCGCGCCGTGGCATGGCTGCTGCAGAAGTCCCTGGGGGTCGGCGGCGGCGTCGGCCTGGGCGCCGCGGCCAACGTTTTCGTCGGCATGGTCGAGGCGCCTCTCCTGATCCGACCCTTCTTGGCGCGCCTGTCGCGCGGCGAGCTCTTCGCCGTCATGACCTGCGGCATGGCGACCATCGCGGGCACCGTGCTGGCGCTCTATGCAGCGATCCTCGGCCCGGTCCTGCCCGATGCCCTGGGCCATCTCCTGATCGCCTCGATCCTGAGCGCGCCGGCGGCGATCACCGTGGCCCGGCTGATGGTGCCCGACCCGACGCCACCGACCCCGGCGGCGCTCGACGCGGCGGCCTGCCGCGCCGGCGCCTCGAGCGCCATGGACGCCGTCACCCGCGGCACCCTCGACGGCGTGAAACTGCTGATCAACGTCACCGCCATGCTGATCGTCCTGGTCGCCCTGGTTCACCTCTGCAACCAGCTGCTCGGCCTGCTGCCCGAGGTCGCCGGCGGGCAACTCACCCTGCAGCGCGCCTTCGGATGGGCCTTCGCCCCCCTGGCCTGGCTGATGGGCCTGCCGTGGGACCAGGCGCTGACCGGCGGCCAATTGATCGGCACCAAGACCGTGCTCAACGAACTGATCGCCTATCTCGACCTGGCCGCTCTACCGGAGGGCGCGCTGAGCCCGCGCAGCCGCCTGATCCTGATCTACGCCATGTGCGGCTTCGCCAACTTCGGCAGCCTGGGCATCATGATCGGCGGTCTGGCGACGCTGGTGCCCGAACGCCGCGGCGAGGTCGTCGGCCTCGGCCTCAAGGCGCTGGTGGCCGGGACTCTCGCGACCTGCATGACCGGTGCCGTGGTCGGCCTGCTGGAGGGCTGAGGGACCCCGGGTCCGGCCGATCAAACTCCGCTCTAGACCCAGCGATTCCACCAGCCGCGGCGCTTCGGCAGGTCGTCCTCGTCGCCCTCTCGACCTGGCTCCGGCGCCCCGCCAGACGAGGCGGCGGCGGCCGGCAGATCCTCACGGCCGGAGCCTTCGGGCGCCTCGATCCGTTCCGCGCCGCGAGGCTCGTCCTGTGGCCTGGATTCCGGACCGGATTCGGCCGGCGGCTCCGAATTGGAAGCCCTTGGCGCGCCAGTGGTTTCGGCAGGAGCCTCCGCTTCGGATCGGCGGGGCTTCCGGTCGCCGCGCGGCCGGCGCGGCCGCTTGGCGGGGGACCGGCGCGAGCGTCCGGCGCCCGTGCCCGTTTCGCTCTCGGCGGTCTCCTCGCCGGTTGGTTCGCTGCCGACCGCGGCCACATCCGAGCCGTTGCCTTCCGCCGCTGCCGGCTGGGCCCGCGACCGGGGCCGGGCTTTCCTCGGCCGTCCGCGGCGGTTTGCGCGCGGTTGCTCGCGGGCCTCGTCTTCCGGTGCCTCGACAGAAGCCTCAGGCGCCGGTTCTTCGGCCTCGGCAGTCTCGTCGAAGCCGGGCTCTTCAGGTGCCCTTGGCGTCTGCTCGGCCGTGTGCTCGGC
>CALJXB010000117.1 GCA_937974415.1 uncultured Kiloniellales bacterium | reverse complement strand
GATTTCCACCGAGCTGGCTGGCGGCGGCTCCCTGGATCTCCGGGCGCTGCAGGTCGGGCGGGATGGGGTGCGCCGGGTCCTGCGCCATCTGGGCGTGCTGGTGTCGGATGGGAGAGTCGCGGAGCCAGAGCCCCCTCGGTTCCTCCGGGCCGGAGGTGGGAAGGATCAAGTGACGGCTCCCATCTCCGGCCTGTTCGAGCCCTATTGCAGCCTGGGCGAAAAGGTAGAAGAAGGCGACCCGGCCGGCGCCGTCCATGCTCTGGAAGAGCCGGAGCGCGCGCCTGTCGAGCTTCAGTTCACGCGGCCCGGCATCATCCTGTCGCGCCGCGTGCCGGCCCGGGTCCAGGCCGGCGACCATGTGTATCAGGTGGCTCGAGAGGTCAGGCGCGACGAGGTTTTGCGTGAGATCAAGGCCTCTCAGGAAAACCCGTAAAGGCGCGCCGGAGTGTCGACCAGAACCCGGCGCCTGAGGGCCGGGTCGTGGATCCAGTCGAAGAGCGGGTCCAGCAGGGCCGCCGGGTCTGGCCCCGGCCCCGGAATGGCCGGGTGCGGCCAGTCGGAGCCCCAGAGCGCCCGCTTAGGCGCCGCGTCCAAGATCGCTTCGGCGAAGGGTCGCAGGTCGTCGTAGGGCGGCCCGTCCCTGGCGCTGAGGCGATAGGGGGCGGAGAGCTTTACCCAGGAGCGGCCCTCGCGCAGCAGCCCGAGCAGCGCCTGGAAGCCCGGGTGACCGGGCCCCAGGGCTGCGGGCAGGTGGCCGAGGTGGTCGATGACGGTGGGAACGGGCAGGTCGGCCAGGCGCCTCACCAGGTCAGGCGTTTGCGACACGTCGATCAGCAGCTGCAGATGCCAGCCGAGCGGCGCGATCCGCCTCGCCAACCGGCCGAGATCGACGACTTCCGGCGCTCCGGGGAACAGTGCGTTCACTCGAACACCGCGCACACCTGCGGTGTGAAATGCCGCAAGTTCGTCATCGCTCTCGTCGCCGATCACGGCGACGCCCCTCACGTTGGGGCTGCCCTCGCCCATGGCCTCGAGCATGGCCCGGTTGTCGGTCCCGTAGACGCTCGGCTGCACCAGCACCGCGCGGCTCAGCCCGAGATCCTCCATGACCGTCCGATAGCGCTGGAGCGGCGCTTCCGGCGGCGTGTAGGCGCGGTCCGCCGCAAAGGGGTAACGATCGGCCCGCCCGAACACGTGGACATGGCAGTCGCAGGCGCCCGCAGGCAGGCGCCCCGCGCTCATTCGCCGCCCGTGCGGTAGACCCGGGTCAGGACGGCGAGGGTCTCGTCCAAGGAGAGCGGCTCGCCGGCGGCCGGCGCGACGCCGGCGGCGACGGTCTTGGCGTAGAGCCGGCGCGACGCCTCGGTCATGGTGTCGTCGACGCCGTCGGCCCGCAAGACCGACTGGACGCGCTCGATCTCGCCGAGCCGGCGGGCGGCGTGCACCAGATGGGTCACCGTTTGGACCTCCATGGTCGTGGCGAAGGGGCGCTCGTCCAGGTCGCCGAAGGCCTGCAGGAAGGCCGGGCGCAAGCCTTGAACCTCCGCCGCCACCAGGGACTCCACGAACAGCGCCTCGAGGCCCTTCATGAGCACGCTGCGCAGCATCTTGATGGCCGAGGCGTCGCCCGGCACCCCGTCGATGCATGTGGGCTTGAAGCTCTCGCCCGCCAGCAGGCCGCTTACCTCTTCGGCCCGCGGCCCGGCCAAGAGCACGGGAACCCGGCCGCCGGCGCGGAAGTTGCCGAGCACCGCGCCGTCCACCAGATCGATGCCGCTGCCGTCAAAGACCGCGGCGATCTCCCGCACCATGGCGGCGGTGATGGAGTTGAGGTCGACGAAGACCGCGCCCGGCTTCATGACCGGCCGCAGCATGTCTGCTGCCGCCACCGCCGCACTGCCCGGCACCAGGGAGAAGACGAAATCGATCGCGCCCACCCAATCGCCGATGACATCGTGGAGCTCCAGGCCGAGGCGCGCGGCCTTGTCGCGCAGCGCTGGCGCGCCGGCCGAGGCGATGGCGGCGTCGTAGGCGGCAAGGCTGGGCGGCGACTCGGCGGCCGCCAGGGCCTCGGCTAGATAGCTGCCGCCTTCTCCCAGTCCGAGAACGAGGACCCTTGGTGCACCGGACATGATGGAGCGCTCCGCGGTTGGTTGGGCGGTTCGGTGATTGGGACGCCGGGCGCGCCCGCTCAGCCGCCGTTGGGCCGGGCCTCCTCCGGCCCGAGCACGGTGGCCATGATGAGGTCCTGGAAGGCTCGCTCGCTGGCTTCCCAGACCGGCGACAGGACGCCGCCGTCGGCCAGGACCGGCGAGCGCCGGCCCTCCTGCAGGCGCTCGACCATGGCCTTGTCCTCGGCGATCACGTCTTCGGTCAGCGCGTGCCATTTGTCGATCGTCGCAGCATCCGGCCGCTGCCCGCCGAGCTGATAGATGACCCGCCGCTGATGGGTTCGGTCCGGCGCCACCGGCCGGTTCAGCATGACGTTGATTTGGGTGTCCTCGCCGAAGTAGACGAAGAACAGGAAGTTGGGGAACAGCAACAGGTAGCGCGCGGAGATGTCGAGGCAGATGTCCCGGCCCCGGCCGCTCTTTTTCGGCTGCTCGTCGATGTCGCCATCGATATCCACGGCGCACCCGACCATATGACCCTCGCTCACCATGTAGTGCTTGTGAAGCGGCTGGCCCGCGGCGGTCTCCGGGTGCACGACCGGCACATGGTAGGGCTCGACGAAGTTCTCGCAGATGAACTTCCAGTTGGCCTGAAAGATCCCGCTGTCGAGCTTGAACAGGGGTTCGATCGCGGTCAGGTCGAGCCCGGCCACGACCGGCTGAAGGGGCGCCAGGAAGGCCTCGAAGTCCGGCTCGTTGCCGGCCACGTTGACGAAGACCCAGTCGTGCCAATGGCGGCAGGGCACCTCGGCCAAGCCGTTGGCCTCGTAGTCGAAGCCTTCGACGGCGTGGATGCCGTGGCCGCCGAAATTGGTCGCGTTGATCAGGCGGCCGTCGAGGCCGTAGCTCCAATTGTGATAGGGGCAGACCAGGCGTCGGCGCCCAGAGCAGGGTCCAACCACCAGCTTCAGGCCGCGGTGGCGGCAGACATTGTGGAAGGCCCGCAGCTGACCCTCCTTGCCGCGCACCAGGACGACCGGGCGGCCGGCCACCGTGACCGGCATGACGTCGCCCGGAGACGGCAGCTCGTGGGCAAAGCCCGCAAGCGTCCAGCTGCGGGCGAAGACCCGGTCCTGCTCGAGCTCCAAGAACCTCGGGCTGG
>CALJXB010000116.1 GCA_937974415.1 uncultured Kiloniellales bacterium | reverse complement strand
CAGTCCAAGAAAAGATTGAAGAGGTCCGAGCGCCGCCGGGTCCAGCGCCTTAAACGGCGCATTCGCGGCTACGTCCGCCGCACCTACCTCACCAAGACCGAGAGGCTGCTGGAGCAGGCCGAGGTGCGGCGCCTGTTCGACCGCTTCGAGCTCGACGAGGCCTACGCCCAGGTCGCGGCGGGCTGGTTCTATTACGGCGAGCCCGACAAGGCGTTCCGCCTGGCCAGTGCCGTCGCCGAACGTTCGGGCCAGGACATTCCCACCGCCCATTGGACGGCGGGCCTGGCCGCCTGGCGGCTGGACAAGTTCGCCGAGGCCGGCCGGCATTTCGAACTTCTGGCGTCGTCCGAAGCGGCGTCGCCGTGGAACAGGGCGGCCGGTGCCTATTGGGCGGCGCGGGTACACGAACGCGCTTCGGACCCGGCCGCGGCTCACCGCTGGCTCACGGTTGCCGCCCGCCATCCCTTCACCTTCTACGGCCTCTTGGCCCGGCACCGCCTCAACCTGCAGCTCGACGTGGCTTTCACGCCGTTGGGCCGCGACGCCGGGGCGAACGAGCCGCTGCTCGCGGTACCTCAGGGCCGGCGCGCCGCCGCCCTCGTCGAGATCGGGCGGCGTGACCTGGCGGAGCAGGAGTTGCTGGCCGTGCCCAATTGGAAGGACCCGGCAACGACCCGGGCGCTGTTGGCGCTGAGCCAGTCCGAAGAGCTGCCGCGGCTCGGCCACGAGATCGCCCAGCGGCTGTTGAGCGACGACACATCCGACTGGTCGCAACAGGACCTGGCCGCGATCCTCTATCCCGTGCCGCACTGGCGCGCCGAGGGCGGCTTCAAGGTGGACCGCGCCTTGATCTATGCCTTCGTCCGGCAGGAGTCCTCCTTCGATCCCGACGCCAAGAGCCCGGCCGGCGCGCGGGGCCTCATGCAGCTCATGCCGCGCACCGCATCCTCCATCGACAAGCGCAGGAAGTACCGGGGCCGCCAGCGGGACCTGCTCTACGACCCGGAGCTCAACCTCGCCCTGGGCCAGCGTTATCTGAACCGGCTGCTCGGCAGCCGGCGGGTGGCGGGCGACCTGTTCCGCCTGACCGTGGCCTACAACGCCGGCCCCGGCAACCTGGGCAAGTGGCAGAAAAAGATGCGCCACGGCGACGATCCGCTCTTGTTCATCGAAAGCCTGCCGTCCCTCGAGTCGCGCCTCTTCGTCGAGCGGGTCATGGCGAACCTCTGGATCTACCGCGAACGCCTCGGCCAAGCGACGCCGACCTTGGCCGCCCTGGCGTCCAATCGCTGGCCGGCCTACGAGGCCCTCGACCCGCCGGCCCACCAGATCGCCTCCAGCCCGTAGGACCGCCAGGCCTTCGCCTTGCGGCAGGCGCCGGCGGTGCCCGGCAACAACTGAAACAAATCTCCGACTTGGCGGACAAATCCCTGAAACGTGGCGCCGCCACAGTGCGCCCGCTTGTAGGACCTCGGCCGCCCGCCATCGCGGCCCCAACCGGAGATGCCTCATGTCGCCCGACCAGAAAGCCCTCGTACAAGAGACCTGGCACCAAATCGCGCCCATCGCCGATACGGCCGCGAGCCTGTTCTACGGCCGGCTGTTCGTCATCGATCCCAGCACCCGTCCCTTGTTCGCCGGTGTCGATCTCGAGAAGCAGCGCCAAAAACTCATCCACGTCCTGAACGTCGTGGTCGGCGCGCTCGACCGCATCGAAGAGCTGGTCCCGACCATCGCCGACCTCGGCCGGCGCCATGTCGGCTACGGGGTGCGCGACGCCCACTACGACAGCGTCGGCGAGGCCTTGCTGTGGACCCTCGAGCAGGGCCTTGGCCATGCCTGGACGGCGGAGGTGAAGGCGGCCTGGGCCGCGGCCTACGCTCTGCTCTCGGGTGTCATGCGCGAGGCCGCCGAGGCGGCCAACGACACGACCGCTGAGGCCCGACGGGCGGTTGCCTGAGCCAGCCTTTCTCGTCGGGCCGAAATCGCCCAAACTGGCTCTCGACCTCGATTAGGTAGCCTAACGCCGGCGGGAAGGCGGGCGAGACCATGGGCGGCGATCTGCAATACCCGGACCACTTCGTCGAACGCCTTCACGCGATTTGGGGCGCGGGCTTTCTGTCGCCGGGCGGCCCCCGGGAGGTGAAGGAGATCGCCCGGGGCCTCGATTTGGCGGACAAGACCCTGCTCGATATCGGTTGCGGCACCGGGGGCCCGTCGATCGTGCTCGCGCGCGACATGGGCGCGGCGCAGGTGATTGCCATCGACGTGGAGGCCCCGCTCATCGAACGGGCGGCGGACTACGCCGACGAAGCCGGCGTCGCCCGCAAAATCGCGTTCCAGCTGGTGGAGCCCGGGCCTCTGCCGTTCGACGAGGGATCCTTCGACGTGGTCTTCTCCAAGGACGCGCTCATCCACATCGCCGACAAGTCGGCCATATACCGGGAGGCGCTGCGGGTGCTGCGTCCGGGCGGGGCCTTCGTCGCCAGCGACTGGCTCGGCGGCGACAACACCGAGACCGCGCCGGAATGGCTTCGGTTCCGGGAGCTCGGCCACCTCGACTTCACCATG
>CALJXB010000115.1 GCA_937974415.1 uncultured Kiloniellales bacterium | reverse complement strand
GCCGCCTCGAAGGCGACGAGAAACTCGAGCGGCGGCAGGTCCTTGCGTCGGCCTCGCATAACGCGCCTTAAGCCATTCCCATTAAAAGACATTTCTTCAGCGCAGAAGCGCGCCCGACTATACTTGCAAGCGTTCCAGCACCCAAGGCGCATTGCAGGAGACGCCAAGCCTCCAGGAGAGATCCACGCCCATGACCGCCATGTCCAAGATCAAGCCCGAGGTGCCGGTCGCGACAGACCCGGCCCGCGCCCACACCCTGCCGGCCCGCTTCTACTGCGACCCGGAGATTCACGAGCGGGAGAAGGACGCGGTCTTCTATCGCTCCTGGTGGCTTGCCGGCCACGAGAGCCGCTTGCGAACACCGGGCAGCTACGTGACGACCCGGATCCACGAGCAGAACGTTTTCGTCATCCGCGGCCGCGACGGCGAGCTCCGGGCCTTCTACAACGTCTGCCAGCACCGCGGCCACGAGCTGCTCGACGGCGAGGGCAAGACGGCGGTTATCACCTGCCCTTATCACGCCTGGTGCTACGGCCTCGACGGCAAGCTGCGCACCGCGCGCAACACCGAGGGCATGGCGGACTTCGATCCCGCCGACTTCGGCCTGCCGCCGGTGCGCCTCGAGGTCTTCTGCGGCTTCGTCTTCGTCAACCTCGACCCCGAGGCCGACCCCCTGGCCGAGCTGACCGGCGATCTGGAAAGCGAGATCCGCAGCTACGTGCCACGGCTCGACGAGCTCGCCTTCGGCCAGCGCGACCGCTACGACATCGCCGCCAACTGGAAGGTGGTGATCGACAACTTCCTGGAGTGCTACCACTGCGACCCGGCGCACCGCGACTTCGTCGATCTGGTGGACATGCCGTCCTATCGCTCCCAGTGCCACGAGATCTATTCGAGCCACATCTCGACGGCCCTGCGCACAGCCGACAGTTCCGCCTACCAGGTTGCCGAACCGGGCTCCGATGGGGCGGATTTCGGCTTCGCGGGCTGGTACCTCTGGCCCAACCTCACCATCTGGGTCCTGCCCGGCGAGGCCAGCATCGCCACCCTGCAGATGATCCCGGCCGGCCCCGAGCGCACCGTCGAGTACCTCGACTGGTACTGCCTCGGCGGCACGCCATCGGCCCAGATGCGCGAGGCCATGGCCTACGTGGACAAGGTCCTGCAGCCCGAGGACATCGGCCTCTGCGAGTCCGTCCAGCGAGGCCTCAAGTCGTTCGGATACAACCAGGGGCGTTTCGTGGTCGATCCGGTGGAGAGCGAGCTCAGCGAGCACGCCGTCCACCACTTCCAGCAGCTGGTGCTGAACGCCCTGTCCCGTTGATCGACGGCGGGCGCCCGCGCCGATTCCAGCTAGCCCTCGGCCCCGATCTCGACTAGCGTCTCTTTCGGGCAGGGCCCGGCCGGTCGCCGGGCCTGTCTTCTGCCACAAACCCGGACCAGATCTATTTGGGTGGGAACCGGTCCTATGGTGCCGGAAATGGCCTCAGTGTGTTTCGACTGCTGTCGAAGGAGCGTTGGGAATGGCCGACGAAGAGAGCCTCGAGTCAGCGCAGAATCCTCAGGATTTGGAGCGGCTGTTGGTGTCTCGAGAGAGAGCTGGAGATCTCGACGGAATGGTGGCTCTTTACGAGCCCACGGCCGTCCTCGACTGCGGCGACGGGCAGTTGAGGCAAGGCAGCGAAGCCCTTCGAGCCTATTTCGCCGAACAGCTGGCACAGGGCGAAAAGTTCGAATTCGGAGATCAGCGCCCGGCCATCGTCAATGGAGACTTGGCGCTCACCTCGACTCGCCTTCCCGACGGTAGCGTGACGGCCGAGGTTGCCCGCCGACAAGGCGACGGCACATGGCTTTGGATCATCGACAAGTTCTCCGTTACCTAGGACATCGACAACACCGCGACCCATAGCGAAAGCAAGGGTCGAACGTAGGCACGACCTGGCGCCGAGGCACGGCGGAGCGGAAACGCCATAAGAGGAGCAGCCGGCCTTGGCCCTGCGCGCGCAAGACATGGCATTGGGGATCGCGGTCGCCCTGGTCTGGGGTATGGGCGTGGTTTTCGCCAAGGCGGCCATCGAGCACTTCCCGCCGATCCTGCTGATGGCCCTGCGCTTTGCCGTAACGGCGGCGGTCTTGTTGTGGTTCGTGCGACCGCCCTGGGCCCAGATGGTGCGCATCTTCTGGATCGCGCTGGTCTCGGCCACGATGCAGTACGGCCTTACCTTCAACGGCCTCAAGGGCCTCGACGCCTCGACCGCGGTCCTGGTGCTGCAGCTCGAGGTGCCCTTTATCGTGCTGCTGGGTGCGGTGCTCCTGAAGGAGAAACCGAGCCTGCGAAAGTGGCTCGGCATCGCCTTCGCCTTCCTCGGGGTCGGCTTCATCGCCGGCGAGCCGAAGCTGGGCGGCGCCTGGGGCTATCTCGCCCTGGTCATCTCCGGCGCTTTCGTCTGGGCGGTCGGCCAGGTCATGGTGCGCCGCCTGGTGAGCCTCGACGGCAAGACCCTGATCGCCTGGGTCGCGGTCTTCGCCACCCCCCAGCTCTTCGCCGCCTCCTATGTTATCGAGGGCCCACCGGGCCCCTACATTGAGAGCGCCAACTGGATCGTCTGGAGCACCGTTGCCTACCTCGGCCTTGTCATGACGGCGCTCGGCTACTCCCTCTGGTACACCCTCATCCGCCGCCATCCGGTCGGCCAGGTGGCGCCCTTCCTCTTGCTGCTACCGGTCTTCTCGGTGATCGGCGGCATCACCCTGCTGGGCGAGCAACTGACCCTGC
>CALJXB010000114.1 GCA_937974415.1 uncultured Kiloniellales bacterium | reverse complement strand
CCGGGCATCTGCATCTGTCCCTGTTCGACCGGGAAAGCGGTGCCAACCTCTTCGCGGACACGGGCGACGAATACGGCATGAGCGCTCTGTTCCGGCATTTCGTCGCGGGGCTCGTGGACCTGGCGCCCGAGGCCATGCCGTTCAGCCACCACACGGTGAACGCCTATCGGCGTCTGGCGCCGGGCAACTGGGCACCCAAGTCGGCGTCCTGGGCGCTGCAGAACTACGCCGCGGCGGTTCGGGTCGTCGCGGCGCCGGAGGAGCGCTGCCGGCTCGAGTATCGCCTGCCGGGCGCCGACACCAACCCCTTCATGACACTGGCCTTCGCCCTTGGCGCAGGGCTCTGGGGGCTGGAGAACGAGCTTCCGCTGCCGCCCGAGTTCGGCGGCGGCGGCCCCAACGACATGCCGGCGGACGGCACGTCGCTGCCCCACGACCTGTTCGAGGCGACCGAGCGCCTTACCGGGTCCGAGCGCGCCCGCGAGATTTGGGGCACAAGTTTCGTCGACCATCTGATCGCCGCTTGTCGCGCCGAGGAGGCCGGCCTCCGGCGCGAGACCAGCGCAGCCGAACGGGCTCGCTATCTGGAAGTCGTCTGAGAAATGCCACACCGCGGAACCCACGGAAGGAAAAGGCCGAGCCGACATGAGTGATCTGGACATTTACCTGAACAACCCCAAGCGAGACGAGCTCATCCGCCAGGTTCGGGCCAAGATCGATGAGCTGAAGGTCGACTACATCTACTATCAATACATCTCGATCACCGGCCGCGTCATGGGCAAGGCCATCCCGGCACTGCACTGGGAGCGGGTCGCCCAGGAAGGTATGCAGACCTGGCTCGGCGGCGTCACCAACGTATTCGCGGACCGCGACGGCAACCTGATCGGCTTCGCGCCGAACGCCTCGGAGCTACTGGCCCTGCCCGATCCCGAAACCTTCTGCCAACTGCCCTGGAATAAGCGCATCGGGCGGGTCTTCTGCACGGTCTTCTGGAGCCGCGAGGACCCGGACCGGCCGGAAGAGCACCTCGATTCGGACAGCCGCGGCAACCTGATGCGCATCCACCGCCAGTTCCAAGAGGATCACGGCGGCCTCCAGCTGCGCGTCGGCTGCGAGCCGGAGATGCTGTGGCTCAAGCCGGGCGACGACCAGAAGCCCTACTACGAGACCACCAAGCCTTACGCCTACCACATCGACCAGTTCGAGCAACTCACCGACGTCTGGCTGCGGGTCTACGACTACGCCGTCGCAATGGGCCTCGACATCATTCAAGGCGACCACGAGGACGCGCCGGGCCAGATCGAGCTGAATTGGATGTTCGACGACGCCCTCAGAACCTCGGACCGGCTGACCACCTACCGCCAGATCTGCGCCCAGGTGGCCCGTGAGTTCGACCTGATTGCGGTCTTCATGTCGAAGCCCTACATGGGCATGCCGGCCAACGGCTGCCATCACAACATATCGCTCTGGACCGGCGGCGAGGACAGCGTCCAGCCCCTGGTGGGCGATCCCCTACCGGGCATGGACGAGGTCTTCGCCTACCGCCAGGGCGGCCGCAACGAGTTCCGCGACCCCGGCCAGGTCTGGCAGCCGGCCGATATCGGCCGCTGGGCGCTGGGCGGCATGCTGCAGCACCTCAACGCCCTGGTCGCAATCGGCTCGTCCACGGTCAATTCCTACCGGCGCCTCAACGACACGGGCATGTGGGCGCCGGTCGGCGCGAGCTGGGGCCTGCAGAACCGGAGCTGCGCCATCCGGGTCTCGAGCCCCGACCGCTTCGAATTCCGCTGCGTCGACTCCATGGTGAACCCCTACTTGATGCAGGCGGCACTGTTAAAGGCCTTCGACGACGGTATCCGCAAGCAGGCCGATCCGGGCGAACCGGAGGAGCGCAACTTTGCCGAGGTCGTGGCCTCGGGCGAGGCCGTAGAGCGGATCCCGACGACGCTGCGCGACGCCCTGGACGCGCTCGCCGGCGACGAGGTCATCAAGGCCGCGCTGCCCGGCCACCTGTACGGCATCTACGACTGGTACAAACGCGACGAGTGGAACAAGTTCATCTGGCAGGTCTCGGACTGGGACGTGAAGACCTACCTGGACTGTCTGCCTTAAGAACGACGTGAGGGAGCGAGCTACGGCCATGTTCACCCTGACAGCAGAACAGATCGAGCAATTCAGCGAGGACGGCTTCCTGATCGCCGAAAAGCTAATCGACGAAGAGACGGTGGAGGCCCTGCGTAGCCGCTTCGAAAGGCTTTTCCGAGGCGAGTTCGAGACCGGCATCACCCCCGACGAAGTGAACTGGCAGGAGGGCGAGAGCGACCCCAGTCTGACTCGCCAGATCTGCAACGGCTGGAAGGCGGACCGGGCCATCGCACGGGTCGTGCTGCGCCAGGACCTGGGCCACGCCATCGCCCAGCTCGGCGGCTGGCCGGGCGCGCGCATCATGGTAGACAACGTGCTCTGGAAACCCCCGGACACCCGCCCACTCGGCCACCATCAGGACAGCGCCTACCTCTCCTGGTACACGCCGTCCGACCTCTTGAGCTGCTGGATAGCGCTCGACGACACCACCGCCGACGGCGGCACCATCGAGTTCGTGCGCGGCTCCCACAAGTGGCACCACAGCGAGCCCGAAGGCGAGTTCCACGGCCCCGCGGACTATCGCAAACAAATGCTGGCCGCCGCGGAAAAGGAGGGCGTCGAACCCGAAATCGTTTACGTCGAGGTGCCCAGGGGCGGCGGGTCTTTCCACCACGGCTGGACCTGGCACGGCTCGGGCCACAACCGGGCCACGCGGCCGCGGCGTTCGCTGGTCCTGCACGCCATGCGCTCGGACACCCGCTACGTGCCGGGTCACCTGGGCGAAGGGGTGGGCCGCATCTACAGCCGCTATAAGCACTTAGCCGACAACGAGATCGACGAGAACTACTTTCCGGTACTCTGGCGCGAGGACGGCTACCGGACGCCGGCCGTCGAGAGCTATCTCGAGGCACCATGACGCGAACGATGGCAGCATGACCGAAGGCGACAGGACATCAGGGCTAAGGAGCCGGCCGACGTCTGGCGCGACGAAGGGCGACGCGCTCGAGCGGCTGCGGCGCGAGAACGAGATGCTGCAGAGTTTCGTCGGCACCTCGAAGGACGCGCTCTGGTGCATCGAGTTCGCCGAACCGGTCAACCTGACGGCCCCGGAGGCCGAGATCATCCGCCAAGTCTTCGAGAACGAGTGCTTCTGGCGGCTCTGCAACGACGCCATGGCGCGCCTCTACAAGCTGCCCGAGGGCCTCGACTTCAACGCCCAGAACGTCCGCTTCGTGTTCCCGCACAATCCGGAAAACGAGGCCTTCGTGCGCGAGCTGATCGCCTCGGAGTTCAACGTGGACGGGGCCCTGTCGTTGGATGGCAGCTACGACGGGACCATGGTTTACATGGAGAACGACGTGCGGGCCCACATCGAGGACGGCTTCCTCCGCCGCATGTGGGGCGCAGTGCGAGACGTCAGCGGCCAGAAGAGGCGCGAACGCGATCTGGCCGACCGGCTCGAGGCCGTGATCAACGTCTTGAGCGCCATTCCCGACCCGGTACTTGTCGTCGATTCCGACGGCGTGTTGCAGGCCGGCAATTCTGCGCTCGAGTGGCACTTCGGTTGGCGGCTCGACGACGTGCTTGGCCGCCGTATGGCGGGTCTGGTCGACTTCGCCGAGAATAGCGGAGACCTGGAGGAACTGCTCTCCGCAGGTGCCGGCGCGCCGGGCCATCAAGCCACCGTCACCTTACCCGACGGCAGCGTCCAGCTCTGCGAGGCGCACCTGGCCACCTTCGGCGCCGAACCCAGCGAGCGCCGTTTCGTCATCACCCTGCGTAGCGCGGCCGAGCGGCGCGCCCAACCGGCCCGCGCGGCCCAGACCGTCCGGCTGAGGTGACGCCCGCCATGCGCTTCTCGACCATCGACATGGGTGCCGCCAACCCACGCATCGAGCAAATCAGGGCAGCTCTCGCGGCGCCCGGTTTGGCCGACCTGCTCGACCGCATGCTCGACGGCGTAATCGTGGTCGACGGCGGGGGCGTAATCGCCATCAATGCCGCGGCGACCGACATCAATAAGCTGCGCCGCGAGGCGGTCGTCGGCAGCCCCTTCGAGGTGTTGAAGGAGCACAGCGACCTGGACTGGGCAGCCCTCGCCGAGCGTCCCTCGGACCAGCGGCGGCGGGAGTTCATCTCCCAAACCAAGGATGGCCGCTCGATCCTGACGTCTTTGCGCCACATGCGGAACGATGCCGGCGAGGTCGAGTTGATGCTGATTTTCCAGCGCGACCTCAGGGTGTTCGACCATTTGCGCCGCACCGCGGCCGGCGGCGGTGGGAATGTCTTCAAGTTCCTGGCCGATCGCGAGATCGTTCCGAACTATGACGCCCAGCGCCGCATCTCGCGGCCCATCGACAACATGATCGAGGTCGGGGCGCGGGCCGTACGCCAGGGCGCCCGGCTGCTTTTGGTGGGCGAGTCCGGCACCGGTAAGACCGAGTTTACCAAATACCTGCATCGCCTGGTGGGTACGGCCGAGGAACCCTTCGTCCAAGTCAACTGCGGCGCCGTCCCGGAAAGCCTGTTCGAATCCGAGATGTTCGGATACGAGAAGGGCGCATTCACCGGTGCGCTCCAGAGCGGCAAGAAGGGTCTGATCGAATCCGCCGAGGGAGGAACGCTGTTCCTCGACGAGATTGGCGAGATCCCCCTGCACAGCCAGGCCAAGTTGCTGAAGTTCCTCGAGGACGGCGTCGTGCAACGCGTCGGCGGCCGTGCCGGGCGTAAGGTTCGGGCCCGGGTGATCTCTGCCACCAACCGGGACCTCTGGGCGCTGGTGAGCGACGGGCGATTCCGTCGCGACCTCTACTACCGTCTGGCCGTCATCACCCTCGAGTTGGCGCCGCTCCGCGACCAGCCGGCGTTGATCGAACACCTGGTCGACCACTTCGCCGGTGCCGCCAACCAAATGCGCTCGCCGGCGCTCCAGATCGCGCCCGACTGCCGGGCGCGGCTCCGGGCATACGACTTCCCTGGCAACATCCGCGAGCTGCACAATCTGATCCAGCATCTCTCGGTCGCCGCCGGCAGCGAGGCCGAGGCGGGCCACCTCCCGCCTCACGTGCTGCGGCCCGGTGGCGCGGCGGCGGGCGACCCCGAGCCGGCTGCCAAGGCACCGCGGCGTCCACTTGGCGACACGCAGCCCTGCACCCGGCCGCTGAAGGAGCAGGTGCGCAGCTACGAACGAGACCTGATCGAAAGCGCCATTCGGCGCTGCGGCAGCAAGCGCAAGGCGGCGCAAGCCTTGGGGGTCGACATCGGCACCATCGTTCGCAAGACACGGAGAGAAGGAAGCGAATGACAGCATCCGGCCGTCGGCACCGGCGGCCCTTGGAATCAGAGAGGATGTGGAGACGAGCGAAGCACTGTTACGATCCGGCCATGGTGCCTCCGATGGGGCGGCCGGATCCCATCAACCACAAACCAAGAAAGGGAGGTTGGAGAGATATGAGAAAGCTAACAATCGGCCTATTGAGCAGTGCGGCGATGGTCGCCGCCGTCGCCGGAGCGCCGGCGGTCCAAGCGGCGGAGGTCAATCTGCTGACCTGGGAAGGCTACGCCGACGAGAGTTTCATCAAGCCCTTCGAGGAGGCGACAGGCTGCGAGGTCTCGGCGACCTATGTCGGGTCCAACGACGATTTCGCGCCCAAGCTGGCCGCCGGCGGCGGCGTCTACGACCTGGTGTCGCCCTCGATCGACGCCACCAAGGCCCTGATCGAGGCCGGCTTCATCGACTCGGTCGATCTCTCGCGATTGCCGCGCTACGGCGAGATTTACGAGAAGTTCCGCACCGCCGAGGGCGTCAACCACGACGGCGAGGTCTACGGCGTGCCCTTTTCCTGGGGCTCCATCCCCTTCATGTACCGCACGGACAAGTTCGACTCGCCACCGACCTCGCTCAATATCCTCTGGGACCCGGCTCTGGAGGGCAAGATCTCGCTCTGGGACGACAAGAGCGCGCTTTACGTCGCCTCTCGGGTGATCGGCAACAAGGACATTTATAACTTGAGCGACGAGCAAATCGAATCGGCCAAAC